>JAEUAC010000114.1 GCA_019695455.1 Methylorubrum extorquens
GAGCCGGCCCGCACCTCCGCGACCTCCGTGCCGTAATAGAGCTGGGCGGCCGGCTGCGGCAGGGGGCGCACGGCCGGCGCCCGGGGCGCGGGAGCCGCCGCCACGAGGGGACGCTCGGGATCCAGCCGCGGCTCGAACTTGATCGCCGGCTTGCAGATGCGGCGCCGGCCGCGGGGGTCGTGCCGGGCGAGGTCGAGGTGGAAGTGGTTGTAGTGGTAGATGTCCGAGCCCGGCGCCAGCACGGTCGTGAAATGCTGGCAGGCGCCGACGAACACCTCGCGCAGGAAGTCCTGGTCGACGGGATCGCCCTTCCAACCGCGCTCCACCGTGACGACGCGCCCGTCCGAGAACTTGAAGGACATGATGTCGACGGCGTTGCCGAAGGAATGCTCCGAGAGCTTCGCGCCGACCTTGTTGTTGCGGCCGCGGCACGAATAGGAGCCGGCCCGCACCTCCGCGACCTCCGTGCCGTAATAGAGCTGGGCGGCCGGCTGCACGGTGGTCGTCAGCCAGGAATCGATCTCGGGGATGATCGGGCAGCCGAGCGTCAGGCGGTTCGAGAGCCCGATGGTGCCGCCGCCGAGCGCCGCGACCTTGAACGGATAGGTGATGCCGCAGGCGCCCGGCCCGTCGATCTCGGAAGCCCGGGACATGTACGCCGTCGGCGTGACGAGCTTCGCCGACAGGCAGGCCTGTTCGGCCTCCGCCCGCCAGGGCTCCCTCTGCTCGAAGCCGAAGCGGCCGCACCCGACGAGTGCGACCGCCATCAGCGCGAGGGCCGATAACGCAACGAGGCCACGACGCATGTGCGGAGAATGCGACGGGTCCGGTTAAGGCCCGCTCAACCCTGGCCGCGCCGCACCTGACCCGATTCGGGGCAGGGCCGGCTTGCGGCGGCGGCCCCCGTCGTGGAGAGAGGCGGCGACATCGGGGAGGATCGCGTGGCGGATCACGGGGCGTTGCAGGTCGAGATGCGGGGCGCGGTCGCGCTCGTGACGGTGTCGCGGCCCGAGCGCCGCAACGCCATCGACGAGGCCACCGTCGAGGCGATCGGCGCCTTCTTCCAGAAGCCCCCGAAGGAGGCCAAGGTCGCCGTGCTGACGGGCGCGGGTCCGCATTTCTGCGCGGGCCTCGACCTCGAGGAGCATGCCCGGCTGAAGCGCACGCCGGTCGAGTTCATGCGCATGTGCCAGCGCTGGCACTGGGCCTTCGACCAGATGCAGTTCGGCGGCCTGCCCATCGTGGCCGCGCTCCAGGGCGCCGTCGTGGGCGGCGGGCTCGAACTCGCGGCCGCCTGCCATTCGCGGGTCGCGGACGCGACCACGTTCTTCGCGCTGCCGGAGGGCCAGCGGGCGATCTTCACGGGCGGGGGCGCGACCGTGCGGGTCGGGCGCATCATCGGGCCGGGCCGCATGGTCGACATGATGCTCGCCGCCCGCACCTACGGTGCCGAGCGGGGCCTCGCGCTCGGCCTCTGCCACGAGGTGGTGCCGGCCGGGCAGGCGCTGGAGCGCGCGCTCGCCATCGCGGAGGCCGCGACGCACCACGCGCCGCTGTCGAACTACGCCATGGTCACGGCGATCTCCCGCATCAACGACATGTCGACCACCGACGGCCTCTTCGCCGAGAGCCTGATGGCCGGCATCGTGCAGTCCGGCCCGGAGGTGGCGGCCGGCCTCGCCGAGTTCCTGGAGAAGCGGGCGAAGCGGCTGGAGAGCTGAGCGGGCCTCCGCTAGACCGGGAGGGCCGCCCTCCCGGGAAACCCGCATGCTGTCCCTCGTCGACCTCCTGGCCCGCATCCGGTCCGGCGCGCTGACCCCCAACGGCGCCATCGCCGAGACGCTGGCCGCCATCGCGGCGCGCGAGGACGAGATCGGCGCCTTCGTGCACCGGGACCCGGCCGCGCGGGCCTCCGGGTTCGGGCCGCTGAACGGGATCGGCGTCGGCATCAAGGACATCGTGGACACGGCCGACATGCCGACCGGCATGGGCAGCGCGATCTACGACGGCTGGCGGCCGAAGGCGGATGCCGCGATCGTGGCGGCGTTCCGGCGCGCCGGCGCGACCATCCTGGGCAAGACGGCGACGACCGCCTTCGCGTCGTCGGACCCCACCGCCACCCGCAACCCGCACGACCCCGCGCACACGCCCGGCGGCTCCTCGTCGGGCTCGGCCGCCTCCGTCGGGGCCGGCATGATCCCGCTCGCGGTCGGCACGCAGACGGGCGGATCCGTGATCCGGCCGGCCGCCTTCTGCGGGACGGCCGCCGTCAAGCCGTCCTTCCGGCTCCTGCCGACGATCGGCGTCAAGTGCTACAGCTGGACGCTGGACACGGTCGGGCTGTTCGGCGCCGGCGTGGCGGACGTCGCGCTCGCGCTCGCCATCCTGTCCGGCCGCGGCATGGAGGCGACGCTGCCCTCGCCGCTGCGCATCGGCATCGTGCGCCAGGACTTCGCGGGCGCCGCCGAGGCGGCCGGCGACGCGGCGCTGGAGCGCGCGGCGGCGATCCTGTCGGGCGCCGGCGCCACGGTGCGCGACGCCGACGTCCCGGGCTCCTTCGCCGAGGCCTGGGCGGCGCACGGGACGATCCAGGATTTCGAGGCCGCCAGCGCGCTCGGCTGGGAATACGACGCGCGGCGGGACGACCTGCCGCCGCAGGTGCGCGGCCATCTGGCCGCCGGCCGCGCCGTCGGGGCCGCGGAGTACGACGCGGCCCGCGGCGTCGCGAAACGCGCCCGGCGCGATGCGAAGCTGCTCTTCGCCCAATGCGACGCCGTGCTGGCGCATCCGGCCCCGGGCGCCGCCCCGCGCGGCCTCTCCTCGACGGGGGACCCGCGCTACAACCGGCTCTGGACGCTGCTCGGGACGCCCTGCGTGACGGTGCCGGACCTCGTGCGGGACGGCGGGCTGCCGGTGGGCGTGCAGGTGATCGCGCCCTTCGCGGGGGATGCGACGGCGCTCGCGGTCGCGGCGATCCTCGAGAAGGCCAACCGGGCCTGAGGTGTCCCGCAGCGCAGCGCGACGTCCCCGCTATCGCCGGGAACCCGAGGCTGCTAGCGTCGCGTTGGTGCGCTGTTGGGGGGCTTCAGCGATGGACGTCGTACTCAGACCGGATTGGTGGTCCCGCCTGCAGGTGGCCGCGGCCCTGGGGGCTCTCGGCCTGATCGGCGCCGTCGTCTTCGGGGTCTTCTGAACCCGCACCCCTGAACGCGGTCTGAACGACGGCGGCCGACCGGCCCGGCGGCCCGCGCGCGGCGCGCGCCGTTGCCCCGGCGCGGCCCTCATGCGAAGCCGGCCCGAACCGGAGCCGGCCATGAGCGACAACGCGCTTCTCCAGACCTGGACGACGCCCTTCGAGGCGCCGCCCTTCGACCGCATCGACAGGGCGGGATTCCGCGAGGCCTTCGAGCAGGCGCTCGCGGCCGACGACCGGGAGGTCGCGGCGATCGCGGCGGACGCCGCGGAGCCCACCTTCGCGAACACGATCGCGGCCCTGGAGCGCTCCGGTCGTCTCCTCTCCCGCGTGTGCGGCGTGTTCTACAACCTCACGGGCGCCGACACGGACGACACCCTGCAGGCGATCGAGCGCGAGATGGCGCCGCGCCTGTCGAAGCACGCGAGCGCCATCTACCTGAACGAGGCCCTGTTCCGGCGCATCGATGCGCTCTGGGCGCGGCGAGACGCGCTCGGCCTCGACGACGAGGAGGCGCGCGTGCTGGAGCGCTACCACCGCGTCTTCACGCGGGCCGGTGCCGGACGCCCCGATGCCGTGAAGACCCGCCTCGCCGCCATCGGCGAGCGCCTGGCGACGCTCGGGACCCGGTTCAGCCAGAACGTCCTGGCGGACGAGCAGGCCTGGACGATGAACCTCGAGACCGAGGAGGACCTGGAGGGCCTGCCCGATTTCGCCCGGGCGGCCGCCCGCGAGGCGGCCGAGGCGCGCGGCGAGGCGGGCTGGACCATCACGCTCTCGCGCTCCTCCGTCGAGCCGTTCCTCACCTTCTCGGCCCGGCGCGACCTGCGCGAGGCGGCCTTCCGGGCCTGGGCGGCGCGGGGCTCCTCCGGCGGCGAGACCGACAACCGGGCGATCGTGGCCGAGACGGTCGCGCTCCGGGCCGAGCGGGCGCGCCTGCTCGGCTTCCCGACCTTCGCGGCCTTCCGCCTGGACGACACCATGGCGGCGACGCCCGACGCGGCGCTCGGCCTGCTGCGCTCCGTGTGGGACCCGGCGCGGCGACTGGCCCGGCGCGAGGCGGAGGACATGCAGCGCCTGATCGAGGCGGAGGGCGGCACGTTCCGCCTGGAGGCCTGGGACTGGCGCTACTACGCCGAGCGCGTCCGCAAGGCCCGCTACGACCTCGATGCCGGCGAGGTGAAGCCGTACTTCACGCTCGACGGCATGATCGAGGCGGCCTTCGACTGCGCGACGCGGCTCTTCGGCCTGCGCTTCGCCGAGCGGCACGACGTGCCCGTCTACCATCCGGACGTCCGCGTCTTCGAGGTGACGGATGCGGACGGCGCGCCCGTCGGGCTGTTCCTCGGCGACTACTTCGCCCGGCCCTCCAAGCGCTCCGGCGCCTGGATGAGCGCCTTCCGCACGCAGCGGCGGCTGGACGGCGATGTGCGGCCGATCATCGTGAACGTCATGAACTTCCAGAAGGGCTCGGGCGACGTGCCCTCCCTCCTGTCCTTCGACGACGCCCGCACGCTCTTCCACGAGTTCGGTCACGGCCTGCACGGCCTTCTGTCGGACGTGACCTACCCGATGATCGCGGGCACGAGCGTCGCGCGCGACTTCGTCGAGTTCCCGTCCCAGCTCTACGAGCACTGGCTCGAGCAGAAGGAGGTCCTGGGCCGCTTCGCCCGCCACTACCGGACGGGCGAGCCGATGCCGGACGCGCTGATCGACCGCCTGCTCTCGGCGCGCCGCTTCAACCAGGGCTTCTCGACCGTCGAGTACACCTCCTCGGCTCTGGTCGACCTCGAGTTCCACCTGCTGCCCTCGGCCGACAACCTCGACGTCGACGCGTTCGAGCGCGACACGCTGAAGGAGCTCGGCATGCCGCCCGAGATCGTCATGCGGCACCGGCCGACCCATTTCGGGCACGTCTTCGCGGGCGACGGCTATTCGTCGGCCTACTACAGCTATCTCTGGTCCGAGACGCTGGACGCGGACGGGTTTGAGGCCTTCGTCGAGGCGGGCGACATCTTCGATCCCGCCGTGGCGGATCGCCTGCGCCGCTTCGTCTATTCCGCCGGCGACCGGCGCGAGCCGGGCGACGCCTACCGGGCCTTCCGCGGCCGACTTCCCAAGCCCGAAGCCCTGATGCGCCAGCGCGGCCTCGTCGTCATGGAGGGCGGCGACGGCATGTGAGGAGGAGAGCGTCGGAGCGATGCGGGCGCCTCGCCACCACCCGGCCGGCGGCCCGCCGGCGGGATGGGGCGAGGGTGGGCCGCACCGCGGCGACGCGGCGGCGGCCGCTGCGGGGCGTCGCCGCCTGACGGGGCGACCCACCCGTGCTAGCGTCCTCCCGCAGACGATCCGGAGCCTCGCGTGAGCCGCCCCTCCGTCCTTCCCTCCGACCGGGTCGTCGCGGATGCGCCGGCCCGCAACGCCGTCGACCGGTTCGCACCGGCCGCGTGGCGGCCCTGGCTGCGCCTCGCCCGCTACGACCGGCCGATCGGGTCGTGGCTCCTGCTCTGGCCCTGCTGGTGGTCGGCCGCGCTCGCGGCGCTCGCCTCCGGCCGGACCGCGCAGCTGCCGGCCCATCTCGCGCTGTTCCTCGTCGGCGCCTTCGTCATGCGGGGCGCGGGCTCGACCTGGAACGACATCCTGGACCGGGACATCGACGCGCGCGTCGAGCGGACCCGCAACCGGCCGGTCGCGTCCGGCGCCATCAGGGCCCGGCACGCGCTCGTCTTCGCGGTCGCGCAATCGCTCGTCGGCCTCCTCGTCCTGATCCAGTTCAACGGCTTCGCGATCGCGACCGGCATCGCCTCGCTCGCGATCGTCGCCGTCTATCCCCTCATGAAGCGCGTCATGGCGGCGCCCCAGGCCGTGCTGGGGCTCGCCTTCGCCTGGGGGGCGCTGATGGGCTTCGCGGCCGCGTTCGCGGCGCTGCCGCCGGCCGCCTTCGCGCTCTACGCGGGCTCCATCGCCTGGGTGATCGGCTACGACACCGTCTACGGCCATCAGGACCAGCGCGACGACGCCGTGATCGGCGTGCGCTCGACCTCGCGCACCTTCGGGCGACACTCCCGCCGCATCATCGCGGGCCTCTACGTCGCGGCGGTCGTCCTGATCGGATGGAGCGTGGCGCTCTCGGGGGGCGCATGGCCGAGCGTCGTCGGCCTCGCGGCCTTCGCGGCGCATCTCGGCTGGCAGGTGGCCCGGCTCGACCCGGCCCGGCCCGAGGTCTGCCTCGCCCTGTTCCGCTCCAATCGCGACGCCGGCGCTCTCCTCTTCGCGGGCCTTCTCGCGGACGTGCTGTTGCGGGGGTGAGGGATCCGGGACGGAGCGGGTCCGTCCTTCGCGACGCCCTCCGGCGAGGGCTCCTCAGGACGACGAGCGTAGCGGGCGCCACGCATCGCCGACCGCGTCGGGCCGAGGAGGGCTCGACGCACCCACGCCGCCCGCGCCCTCCGGCCGCCGAGCGGATTGGCAGCGCGCCTGCCGCGTCCTAGCCTCGCGCCATGCACCGCCTCGCCCTTCTCCTCGCCTGCCTCCTGCTGCCGCTCGCGCCCGCAGCCGCCCAGGAGCGCGTGGTCCACGTCTACAACTGGTCGGACTACGTCGATCCGGGCGTGCTGCAGGACTTCACGCGCGAGACGGGGATCCGGGTCGTCTACGACACCTACGACACGAACGAGATCCTGGAGACCAAGCTGCTCGCCGGCCGGTCCGGCTACGACGTCGTGGTGCCGTCGGGTCCGTTCCTGCAGCGGCTGATCGGGGCGAGCGTCTTCCGGCGGCTCGACCGGGCCAAGCTGCCGAACCTCGCGACCGTCTGGCCCGAGATCGCGGCCCGGCTCGCCGTGTTCGATCCCGGCAACCTGCACGCGGTCGACTACATGTGGGGCACGACCGGGATCGGCGTGAACGTCGCGAAGGTGCGCGAGCGGCTCGGGCCCGACGCGCCGCTCGACACCTGGGACCTGCTGCTCAAGCCCGAGCTCTCGGCCAAGCTGAAGGATTGCGGCATCCACGTGCTAGATTCGCCGGAGGACGTCTTCCCGGGCATCCTGCGGGCGCTCGGGCTCGATCCCGATTCGAAGAGGCCCGAGGACCTGCAGAAGGCGGCCGACGCCCTCACGAGGGTCCGGGGCACCATCCGGAAGTTCCACTCCTCCGAATACATCAACGCGCTCGCGGGCGGCGATATCTGCCTCGCGATCGGCTATTCGGGCGACATCCTGCAGGCGCGCAAGCGCGCCGCCGAGGCGGGGTCCGCGACCCGCATCGCCTACGCGATCCCGCGCGAGGGCGCCCTTATGTGGTTCGATTCCCTCGCGATCCCGGCGGACGCGAAGAACGTCGAGGAGGCGCACGCCTTCATCGACTACATGCTCCGCCCGGCCGTCGCGGCCCGCAACACGAACACGGTCTCCTACGCCAACGGCGTCGGCGCCTCGCGGCCGCTCGTGGCGCCCGACATCCTGGCCGATCCGGGCATCTACCCGGACCCGGCGACCTTCGGCCGGCTCTTCACCAACACGGCCTACGACGAGCGCACGCAGCGCATCGTCACCCGGCTCTGGACCCGCATCCGCACGGGCCGGTGAGGGGCCGACGAGCCGGTCCCGCCCTGGTCCCCCTCCTGCCGAACCGGATCGACGGCTCTACGCCGTCGGCTGCGGTGCGGGGCCCGCGCCGTCCGGCAGGGCGCCCGGATGCACGGTGTCGCCGGTCTCCGGATCGGCCGGGCCCGTGTCGGCCGCGACCGAGACGGTGCCGAGCGCCGGCAGCGGCGGTTCGGAGGCGGAGCGCCAGCGATACGTGAACTGGCCGTCCGCGATCCCGACGCGGGCCTCCTTCAGCTCCTCCCGGGCGAGCGAACGGTTCAGGAACTCGCGCGACAGCGCCGGGAGCAGCGTGTTCGTGACGATGTTGTCGATCATCCGGCCGCCCGAATCCGGGTCGTTGCAGAGCGACACGATGTGGTCGACCACGGCGTCCTCGTAGGTGAAGGCCGCGTCGTGGTTCTCGCGGATGCGCTTGCCGATCCGGTCGAGGTTCAGCCGCACGATGCCGCCGAGCATCGCGGGCGAGAGCGGGAAGTAGGGGATCGTCACGATGCGGCCGAGGAGGGCGGGCGGGAACACCTTCAGGAGGTCCGGCCGCATCGCCTGGGCGAGCGCGTCCGGGTCCTCGCGGTAGCTCGGGTCGCGCGCCAGCATCATGATCGTGTCGGTGCCGACGTTGGACGTCAGGATGATGAGGGTGTTGCGGAAGTCGATGCGCCGGCCCGTGCCGTCCTCCATGACGCCCTTGTCGAAGACCTGGAAGAAGAGCTCGTGCACGTCCGGGTGGGCCTTCTCGACCTCGTCGAGGAGGACGACCGAGTAGGGCTTGCGCCGCACGGCCTCCGTCAGCCGCCCGCCCTCGCCGTAGCCCACGTAGCCGGGAGGCGCGCCCTTCAGCGTCGAGACCGTGTGCGCCTCCTGGAACTCGCTCATGTTGATCGTGATCATGTTCTGCTCGCCGCCGTAGAGGGCCTCGGCGAGGGCGAGCGCGGTCTCCGTCTTGCCGACGCCGGACGGCCCGACCAGCATGAACACGCCGATCGGCTTGTTCGGGTTGTCGAGCTTGGCGCGGTTGGTCTCGATGCGCTTGGCGATGGCGCCGAGCCCGTGGCTCTGGCCGACGACGCGCCGGTTCAGGATCTCCGGCAGGCGCAGGATGTTCTCGATCTCGTCGGCCACCATCCGGCCGACCGGGATGCCGGTCCAGTCCGCCACCACGGAGGCGACGGCCTGCTCGTCGACATGGGCGTAGATCATCCGGTTCTCGGGATCGATCGCCTCGAGCGCGGAGGACCGCGCCTTCAGGGTCTCGCGCGCCTCGGCGAGGCTCATGCCGCCGGACGGCGGAGCGGCCGCGGCGCCGTCGGCCGCGGGCGCCGCCTCCGTCGGGGCGGGCTCTGCCGACGCAGCGTCGGTCGCCGGCGTCGCGAGCCGGGTGCGGAGCGCCTGGATCTCGGCGACGAGCTCCTGTTCGCCCGCCCAGGCGGCCTCCAGCCCGGCGAGCTTCGCCTCCGTCGCGGCGATCTCCTCGTCGATGGCGAGGATGCGGTCCTCGTCGCCGGCACCGAGGTCGCGATCGGCCGTCAGCGCCGCCTTCTCGCCTGCGAGCGAGCGGATGAGGACGCGCGCGTCCTCAATGCCGGCCGGCGTCGCCGTCTGGCTGATGGCGACGCGGGCGCATGCCGTGTCGAGGAGGCTCACGGCCTTGTCGGGCAGCTGGCGGGCCGGGATGTAGCGGGCCGACAGTGTCACGGCCGCGGTCACGGCCGCGTCGGCGATCCGCACCTTGTGGTGCGCCTCCATGGGGGCGAGGATGCCCCGCAGCATGTCGCAGGCCCGCGGGATCGTCGGCTCGTCCACCTGCACGGGCTGGAAGCGCCGGGTCAGGGCCGGGTCCTTCTCGAAGTAGAGCCGGTACTCGGCGAAGGTCGTCGCCGCGATGGTCTTCAGCGTGCCGCGGGCGAGGGCGGGCTTCAGGAGGTTCGCGGCGTCGCCGGTGCCGGTCACGCCGCCCGCCCCGATCAGCGTGTGCGCCTCGTCGGTGACCAGGATGATCGGGGTCGGCGAGGATTGCACCTCGTCGATCACGGAGCGCAGCCGCTGCTCGAACTCGCCCTTCATGGAGGCGCCGGCCTGCATGAGCCCGATGTCGAGCGCGCAGAGCCGCACGCCCTTCAGGGCCGGCGGCACGTCGCCGGCCGCGAGGCGCTGCGCGAAGCCCTCGACGACGGCCGTCTTGCCGACGCCCGCCTCGCCCGTGAGGATCGGGTTGTTCTGCCGGCGCCGCATCAGGACGTCGATGAGCTGGCGGATCTCGTCGTCGCGCCCGCGGATGGGGTCCATCTCGCCCGAGGCGGCCTTGGCCGTCAGGTCCTGCGAGAAGCGGTCGAGGGCCGTCTGGCCCTTGGCGCCGCCGGCCTGCTCGCCGGGCGTGCCGGCCCCGACCGCGCCGGACCCGTCCATGGGCCGCAGGTTCTCCTCCGAGGAGGTCTGCCAGATGCCCCGGTACTCGGCCGCGAGCGCGTCGACGGGGATCTTCGAGAATTCCTGGCTGACGGCCAGCAGCGCCCGGCGCAGCTCGCTCGACTTCAGGATGGCGAGGAGGATGTGCCCCGAGCGGATCTGCGTCTCGCCGAAGAACAGCGTGGCGTAGTGCCAGCCGCGATCGAGCATGTCGACGACGACGTTCGACATGCCGGGCATCTCGGTCTCGTTCTTCCGAAACCCGTCCACCACCTTGGCGATGTCCGCCATGAGCCGGCCCCGGTCGAGCTTGAACCGGTCGGCCGTGAGCGCGAGGTCGTTGTCGTTCTTCTGCAGGAGGTGGAACAGCCAATGGGCGAGTTCGAGATTGCGGTTGCCGAAGCTCTTCGCGTGCCGGAGCGCCTGGAGGAAGGCGTCGTAGCCGACCCGGTTCAGCTTGCCCGTGACGGTCTCGAGGGAAATGTCGGACATCGGTGCCACCCCTTCTGGTTCTGCGTTCGTTGCGTGGTCAGGCGGAGGCGGCGCGGGAGCGCGCGACCCGTTCGGCCGGGCTGAAGCGGGCGTCGCGCCGGTGCCCGCCCGGCGCCGGTCCGGGCTCGCGCCCCATCCAGCTCGTGTAGCCGAGCCGCCCGGAGCGCCCGAGCCGCACGGGCTCCGCCTCCGCGGCCGGCAGGGCGAGTTCGAGGTCCCAGTCGAGCTCGTGGCCCACATGGAAGAAGACGAGGTCCGCGAGCCGCGCGCAGCGGTCGCCGGAGGGCAGGAACCGCTCGTAGGCCGCGAGGCTCGCGGTCGTGATCGAGACCCGGAACTTGTCCTCGACCGAGTAGACGCTGGAGCCGACGAGGCAGTCGCGGCCGAGCGACGCGAAGGCCTGCCCGAGCCGCGTCCGGTCCTCCGGCTCGAAGGCGAGGTAGCTGCCCACGAAGGGCACGATCTCCGCCTCGACGTCGAACAGGCCCGCGATGGCGCCGCGGAGCCGCGAGCCCGACTTCGCCTTGGCGCCGAGCAGGCCCGCGAAGGCGAGCTTGGCGGCGTCCGGCACGGTGTCGAGGTCGCGCAGCGGCGCGGAGCCGATGCCGATCGCGGAGCCGATATAGGCGTAGAACCGGTCGAGGTCGGGCCGCTCGTTCTGGGCGATGGGGCGCGCATCCGCCCAGGCCCGGTAGAAGAGCTGCAGGAAGCGGTGGTTCAGGATGTCGAGGAAGCGCGGGAAGGCCTCGTCGCGCGCGAGCGACCACCCGTAGGCCTCGCTGGTCGTGGCGAGCGGCAGCGGCCCCTGCGGCCCGAGAAGGCCCAGGAACTTGACGAACAGCCGGAGGCGCCCGGCCGCGTCCACGTCGGCGCGCGCGATGTTCGAGGCCGGGAAGTCGAGATAGGGGTCCTCGCCCAGGAGGACGTATTCCTCGCGCCGCGCGGCCGCGTCCCCGATCCGCGGCTTGTCCGGGTGCGAGCGCTCGGCCTGGCGCAGCACCAGGAGGAGGTCGTGCGCCCACGGCTCGGCCTCGAGATCGGCGAGGAGGCTCACAGGAGACGTCTCGCGCCGACGCGCGGCGGGAACCGGGCGATGATCCCGCGCTCGACCGTCCGGACGATCGTCTGCGTGAAGTGGTTGATGGAGGCGTATTCGGCGAAGAACCGGTCCAGCACGGCGCCGAGCAGGAAGGCGCCCGTGCCCTCGAAGGCCTTCTCGTCGAGCGTGACCGTTATCTCGGTGCCCCGCGCCGTGCCCGTCCCGGTGCGCTGCCGGAGCCGGCGCACGACGGCCCGGCTCTCGACCGTGCGGACCCCCCGGATGCGCCGCTCGGTCGCCGAATCCGTGAGGTCGGCGAAGAGCGTCAGCACCTCGCGGATCGCCCGCGCGCCGCCGCCTTCGCCCCGCTGCACGAGACCGAGATGGTTGAGGCTGAGAAGGTTGATGAGCCGCCAGGCGACCTCGCCGGCCGCGACCGTCTCCGTCCGGCTGCGGATCTGGGAGACCACGGGCTCGCGCGGCGGCGTCGGGCCGGCGATGCAGGCGATGTCGAGGCGCGCGTCGTCCGTGAGGCGGAAATCCGCCCCGCCGGCGCCCACCGGCAGCTGGTCCGGCAGGTGGCGGTTCGAGCAGAGCGCCCGCACGCTGAGCTCCGCGACCCGCTCCTCGTCCGACAGGGTCGCCGTCTCGCCGAGCGAGATGAACACGTCCGTGCCCACGTAGTCCGACCGCGACCCCGAGCCGAGCTCGCGCGCGGAGCGTCGGCGCGGCATGCGGCGGATCGTGTAGGACAGGCCGGTGCGCTCCCGCTCGCCCGAGGCCGAGTAGAGCGGCGGCACCGGCACCTTGTCCGTCCGGCCCGCATGGTGCGCGTAGACGTCCAGGAGGCGGTGGGGCTCGAAGTCGAGGGCGCGGCTGCGGTCCGGCACGAGATGGTACTCGTGCTGGCGCGCCTTCACGGGCACGCGGTCGAGCGTCATCTCGAACAGGTTGATGGCCGGCACCGCATAGAGGGCGAAGGCCGCGGGCGAGACCGCCGCCGACAGGCGCGTGTTCACCTCGTCGAACGTCACGATCACGTCGACCGTCTTCGCCTTGATCCGCGCGACGAGCGGCGCGAGCCCCGTCAGGGCGAAGCCCAGGAACTTGCGCGGGAACAGGAAGTACTCGCGCAGCAGGTCGAAGCCCTCGAACACCCGCAGGTCGTTCGGGATCAGGGCCTCGTCGCGGTCGAAGCCGAGCGGCTGGATGCAGCCGGGCGGCGCGGCCACGACGACCGGGTCGCCGAACTCGTCGAGGTAGCGCAGATGCACGCCGACCTGGTCGGCGAAGATCTGCTCGTAGATCGCCACCGCGTCCGCCTCCGGACCGACCAGATGCACCGGGAGCGTGTCCAGCGCGCATCCCGC
>JAEUAC010000139.1 GCA_019695455.1 Methylorubrum extorquens
GGTCCTCTACATCCAGGTGCTGATTGCCATCGCGCTCGGCATCCTGCTCGGCTACCTCCATCCGGAATGGGGCAAGTCGGTCAAGTGGCTGGGTGACGCCTTCATCGCACTGATCAAGATGATGATCGCGCCGATCATCTTCTGTACCATCGTGCACGGCATCGCCTCCATCGGCGACCTGAAGAAGGTCGGCCGCGTCGGCCTGAAGGCGCTGGTCTACTTCGAGGTCGTGTCGACGCTGGCGCTCCTCGTCGGCATCCTGGTCGGCGAGATCGTGCAGCCCGGCCGCGGGTTCGGCGCGGACGCCGCCTCGCTCGACCCGAAGGCGGTGGCCGGCTACGCGGCCGCGGCCGAGAAGGACACCTTCGTCGCCCACATCCTCGGGCTCGTGCCCAAGAGCTTCTTCGACGCCTTCGCGGGCGGCGACCTCCTGCAGGTGCTGCTCGTCTCGATCCTGACGGGCGTCGTGGTGCTCCAGCTGGGCGAGCGGACGACCCACCAGGTCAACCACGTCATCGAGACGATGGGCCAGATCTTCTTCCGCATCATCGGCCTCATCGTGAAGCTCGCGCCCCTCGGCGCCTTCGGCGCGATGGCGTTCACGATCGGCCAGTACGGGCTCGCGAGCCTCGGCAACCTCATCGGGCTCGTCGTCACCTTCTACGTGACGAGCCTCCTGTTCGTCCTGGTCGTGCTCGGCGGGATCGCCTGGTGGGCCGGGTTCTCGATCATCCGCTTCATCGTCTACATCAAGGACGAGCTCCTGGTCGTCCTCGGCACCTCCTCGTCGGAATCGGTGCTGCCCCAGATGATGCAGAAGATGGAGGGGCTCGGGGCGTCGAAGCCCGTGGTCGGCCTCGTCATCCCGACCGGGTATTCGTTCAACCTCGACGGCACCAACATCTACATGACGCTGGCGACGCTGTTCCTGGCGCAGGCGGTCGGGGCGGACCTGTCCATCGGGCAGTACGCGACCATCATCGGGGTCGCCATGCTGACCTCCAAGGGGGCCTCCGGCGTCACGGGGGCGGGCTTCATCACGCTGGCGGCGACGCTGGCCGCCATCCCGAACAACCCCGTGCCGGTCGCCGCCATGACGCTGGTCCTCGGCATCGACAAGTTCATGTCGGAATGCCGGGCGCTCACGAACCTCGTCGGCAACGGCGTCGCCACGATCGTCGTCTCGGCCTGGGAGAAGGAGCTCGACCGCACCCAGCTCGCCCGGGCGCTGGCGAAGCCGATCCGGTCGGCCGAGGCCATGGAGGCGAAGCCGATCGAGCAGGCGCTCTGAAGCGGGCGGTCGGGAACATCCGGGCCGGTCGACCGTTCGTCGGCCGCCATGGCAAGCCTGATCCGCATCCTCCTCGCGATCCTCCTTCCGCCGGTCGCCGTGTTCTTCACGGTCGGTCTCGGCGCGGCGTTCTGGATCAACATCCTGCTGACGCTGCTCGGATACATTCCGGGCATCATCCACGCCGTCTGGGTCATCGCCAAACGGTCCTAGACCCGGCGTCCGGCCGGGCCGGAGACAGCGCATGATCCGCGTCGGCATCGGCGGCTGGACCTTCGCGCCCTGGCGCGGCCCGTTCTACCCGAAGGGCCTGCCGCACAAGGACGAGCTCGCCTATGCGGCGGGCCGCGTGACGGCGATCGAGGTCAACGGCACCTTCTACCGGACCCAGTCGCCCGCGAGCTTCGCGAAGTGGCGCGCCGAGACGCCGGACGGCTTCGTGTTCGCCCTCAAGGGGCATCGCTTCGTCACCAACCGCAAGGTGCTGGCCGAGGCCGGCCCGGGCGTCGAGACCTTTCTCGCCTCCGGCATCGCGGAGCTCGGGCCGAAGCTCGGCCCCATCAACTGGCAGCTCGCGGCGACCAAGCGCTTCGATCCGGACGACGTCGACGCGTTCCTGGCCCTCTTGCCGAAGGAGCGGGACGGCATCCCGCTCCGGCACGCGCTGGAGGTGCGCCACGCGAGCTTCGCCGTGCCCGAGTTCGTCGCCCTCGCCCGGCGGCACGGGGTCGCGATCGTCTTCGCGGACTCGGACGAGTTCCCGGCCATCCCCGACCCGACGGCGGAGTTCGTCTATGCGCGCCTGCAGCGCTGCCGCGAGGCGGAGCCGGACGGCTACCCGGCGGCGGAGCTTGACGCCTGGGCCGACAGGGCCAGGTCGTGGGACGCGGGCGGCGTCCCGGCGGACCTGCCCCTCGCCGGGCCGAAGGCGCCGAAGGCCGCGGGGCGGGACGTCTTCTGCTTCATCATCGCGGGCGACAAGGTGCGGGCGCCCCTTGCCGCCCAGGCCCTCATCGGCCGCCTCTGACGTCGCCGGGGACGAGGCCGCGCAGAGCGCCGGCATCCCCGAAGCTCCGCTCCGCGGCTCGGCTCGACGCCGCGAGGGCCGGCCCTCCCCGTGCGACCTCGACCTCCCGGCAGTCTTCGCACGGCCGTCGCTCCCCTCCGCGTCCGGCCCCTCCGCTCCCACGGCCGGGCTCGCGCCAATCGTTCTCGGCGCATCGTCGTGCCCTGCGCCGGGCGAACCTGAACGGAAGCCGAAATGTCCGGTCACGCGGCGTCCAGCCGCGATCCCGCAAGGTCCTTCCATCGGCAGGAAAGGAGCCCTTCCGTGAGATCCCTCATCATCGCCGGCGCAGTCCTCATCGCGAGCGTCGCCACCTCGCAGGCACAGCCCTGGTACGGGCCCGGCTATGGGCCCCCGCCCCCGGCCTACGGCTACGGCTACCGGCCGCCGCCGCCCCGGTTCTACGGACCA
>JAEUAC010000199.1 GCA_019695455.1 Methylorubrum extorquens
CTCCCGCCCGTGAAGGGCGCCGGCTACTTCACGGAGAAGGAGCCGGACGCCATGCTGACGCGGGTCCACCGGCAGGCCGAGGGTAACCCGATCATCCGCCTCTCCAGCGCCGTGCGGGAGGGCAAGCCGCGCGAGCGGGGCTCCTTCTCGGTGAAGTAGCCCGCGCCCTTCACGGGCGGGAGCTGGGCCGGATCGCCGAGCACCAGGACGGGCGTGCCGAACGACAGGAGGTCGCGCCCGAGCTCCTCGTCCACCATCGAGCATTCGTCGATGACGATGAGCCGCGCCTTGGCGGCGTCGCTCTGCCGGTTCAGCACGAAGCGGGGGCCGGTCTCGCCCGAGCCGCGGGAGCGGTAGATCAGCGAATGGATCGTCGAGGCCTCGCCGCAGCCCTTCTCGCGCAGCACCAGGGCCGCCTTGCCCGTGTAGGCCGCGAAGCAGACGTCGCCGTCGACGTCCTCGGCGATGCGGCGGGCGAGGGTGGTCTTGCCGGTGCCGGCATAGCCGAACAGGCGGAAGATCGGCCCTTCGCGGTTCTCGAGCCAGCGCGACACGGCGCCGAGGGCGGCATCCTGCTCGGGAGAGAAGCTCACGGGCGGGGCAGGGGAGCGGCAGGAATCATGTCCGCGATGTAATGCGGCCGCGACCGTGCCGTAACCCCGCCGCGCCCAGCTTGGCCGTTCGGCCGCGCTCGCAGCGGCCCTTCGCGGAGGTCACTCGCCATGAGGCATCGTGTCATCGGTCTCTCCGTCGCCGGCCTGCTCGCCGCCGCCTCCGGCGCGGCGCTGGCCCAGGACCGGGCGGGCGCGGGCGTCGGCTTTCCCGGCGCCCATGGGCCGCGCGGCATGGGCGCGCTCTCGCCCGCCGATCGCGCCGCCTTCACGGACGCCCGGATCGCGGCCCTCCATGCGGGCCTGAAGCTCACGCCGGACCAGGAGAAGCTCTGGCCGCCCGTGGAGGCCGCCATCCGCGGCGTGGACCGGCAGCGCCAGGAGGCGCGGGCCGCCCGGCGGGAGCGCTTCGCCTCGTCGCGCGAGAGCGGCCGGGCCGACATCCCGGACCAGCTCCGCTTCATGGCCGACCGGCAGGCCGCCTCCGCGGCGGCGCTCGGCACGCTCGCCGACGCGACGGGGCCGCTCTACGCCGCCCTCGACGAGGCCCAGAAGCGGCGCATGGCGATGCTGGCGCGGCCCTTCCTGCGGGCAGGGCGGCCGGAGGGCCGCGGCGGCCCGGGACGCTGGCAGCGCGGCGATCTCGGCGGACCGCACTTCGCGGCCCGGGACGGATCGGTCGCTGACCGGCCTCAGAGCCGCCGGAGCGAGACGCGCTCGATCCGGTGGCTCGCGCCCTTGCGCAGGATCAGGCTCGCGCGCTGGCGCGTGGGCAGGATGTTGTCGTTCAGGTTGACGAGGTTGATCCGGCTCCAGAGGTTCTCGGCGTAGGCCAGGGCCTCGCTCTCCGACAGGTCCGCGTATTTGCGGAAGTAGGAGAGGGGGTCGCGGAAGGCCGTGTGCCGCAGCCGCAGGAAGCGGGCGAGGTACCAGCGGTGCAGGTCCTCCTCGTCGGCGTCGAGGTAGATCGAGAAGTCGAAGAAGTCCGACACGAACGGGATGGCGGCGCCGTCGCGCGGCAGGCGCGCCGGCTGCAGCACGTTCAGGCCTTCCACGATCAGGATGTCCGGTCGGTCGACGACCGCCTCCTCGCCGGGCACGACGTCGTAGACGAGGTGGCTGTAGAGCGGCGCCCGGACCTTGGTCTTGCCGGCCTTGATGTCGGCCAGGAAGCGCAGCAGCGTCGCGGTGTCGTAGCTCTCGGGGAAGCCCTTGCGGGACATCAGGTTCTGCCGCTCGAGCTCGGCGTTGGGCCACAGGAACCCGTCGGTCGTGACGAGGTCGACCTTCGGCGAATGCGGCCAGCGCGCCATCAGGGCCTTCAGGATGCGGGCCGTCGTCGACTTGCCGACGGCGACCGAACCCGCGATGCCGATGATGTAGGGCACCCGCTCCTTCGCGTCCGCCGACAGGAAGCTCTGCGTGGCCTGGAACAGGTTCTGGGCGGCCGCGACGTAATGCGACAGGAGCCGCGACAGCGGCAGGTAGATGGCCACGACCTCGTCGAGCGAGATCGGGTCGTTCAGGGATTGCAGCTGGTCGATCTCGGACACGCTCAGCGTCAGCGGCGTGTCGGCCCGCAGGCTCGCCCACGTGTCGCGCGAGAAGGTCCGGTACGGCGAGAGGTCCCGTTCCGGCAGCGGCGTCCCGTCCTCCGGGGCCGGCATGGCGTCGCTCACGAGGCCCCTCCCGCACCTCGCGCGGCCTTCTCGGCGAGCCCGGATTGCGCGGTGCGCCGTTCGAGCTCGGCCAGGACGGCGTCGAGCGGGACGTCCGCGCCCCGCAGCACGACCAGGAGGTGATAGAGCACGTCGGCGCTTTCCGCGACGAGCGCCGCCCGGTCGCCCTCGACGGCCGCGATCACGGCCTCGACGGCCTCCTCGCCGAGCTTCTTCGCCGCCCGGGCGGGACCGCCCGCGATCAGCTTCGCCGTGTAGGACGAGGCCGGATCGGCGGCCGCGCGGTCGGCCACGATCCGTTCCAGCGCGGCGAGCGTGAAGGCGGTCACGGCGTGATCCTCACGGGGATGCCGGCCGCCGCCATGTGCCGCTTGGCCGCGCCGATCGTGTGCTCGCCGAAATGGAAGATGGAGGCCGCGAGCACGGCGCTGGCCCGGCCCTCCCGCACGCCCGCGACGAGGTCGTCGAGATTGCCCACGCCCCCGGATGCGACCACCGGCACGGGCACGGCGTCCGAGATCGCCCGCACGAGCGCGAGGTCGTAGCCCGAGCGCGTCCCGTCCCGGTCCATGGAGGTGACGAGGAGCTCGCCCGCGCCGAGCGAGACGACCTCCCGCGCGAAGGCGATGGCGTCGAGGCCGGTCGGCTTGCGGCCGCCATGGGTGAAGATCTCCCATCGGTCGGGCTCGCCCTCGCCCGACACGCGCTTGGCGTCGATCGCGACGACGATGCACTGGTCGCCGAACTTCGCGGCCGCCTCGCGCACAAAGCCGCGGTCGTTGACGGCCGCCGTGTTGATCGAGACCTTGTCGGCGCCGGCGAGGAGGAGCCGCCGGATGTCGGCGACGCTGCGCACCCCGCCGCCGACCGTCAGCGGCATGAAGCACTCGGCCGCCGTCCGGCTCACGACGTCCAGCAGGATGCCCCGGTCCTCGTGGCTGGCCGTGATGTCGAGGAAGCAGAGCTCGTCCGCCCCGGCCGCGTCGTAGGCCCGCGCGGCCTCGACCGGATCGCCCGCGTCCCGCAGGTCCAGGAACTTCACGCCCTTCACGACCCGTCCGTCCTTGACGTCGAGGCAGGGGATGATGCGCACTTTCAGCATCGTCTCAGCTCTCCACGAGCATCAGTTCGGCGGAGGTCGCGCGCAGCCGCTGGGCGGTGAGGCGCGCGACGGTCGCGAGAAGGGATTGGCCGAGATGGGGCTCCTCGCGCAAGAGGCGGTCGAAACTCTCGGCCGACAGCGTGAAGGCCTCCACCTCCTCGTCGGCCACGACGTCGGCCGATCGGGGGCGGCGATCGAGGAGGCCTACCGCCGTGCCGGGGCCGAGGGAGGCGACCCGCCGGTCCTGCCCCGGTCCGGGCAGCCGCACGCTGACGCTGCCGCGGACGAGGAGCCACAGCCGGTCGGCCGGGTCGCCGGCCCGGCAGAGCGCCGCCCCGGCCGGGAAGGCGCAGTGGCGCAGGTGCGCCTTCAGGGCGGCCGTCTCGCGTTCGGAGAGGCCGCCCGCGAGGTCCGTCTCCTCCAGGCGGAGCGCCCGGGCCGCCGAGGGCCGGGCCGCGGCGGCGAGCGCCCGGTTCTCCGCGTGTTCGAGCGCGGAATCGAGGTCCGGGAACAGGCTCGATCCGCCGTCGCCCTCCAGCGCCGTCGCGACCAGCGGCCGGAAGGCGGGCGCGAGGCCCGAGACGAGGAGGCCCACGTCCGTCTCCGCGCAGCGGCGCGCGATCTGCTTCAGGATGGCGGCGCCCGACGTGTCGAGGTCGCTCACGCGCCGCAGGTCGAGGATCACGGTGCCGGCCTGGCCTTCGAGCGCCTTGACGCGGGAGGCGAGGTCGTCGGCGTTGCCGAAGAACAGGATGCCCTGCAGCTCCAGCACGACGACGCGGGGCCCCGCCAGCGCGAGCGCCGCCCGGTCGGCCTGCGAGCGGATGCGCTTCGAGGCGACCTGGGTGGCGTCGCGCGCCCGCCGGACGACGGGCCGGCTCATCTCCACGATGAAGACGAGGCAGGAGAGCGCGACGCCGACGAGCGCGCCCGCGACCGGCTGCGCGACGAGCGTCGTCACGGCGACGGCCGCGACGATCGCGGCGTTGCGCTGCGCCCGCACCCGCACGGCGCGGTTCGGGCCGCGCACGAGGTCCGCCACCACCTCGAGGCACCAGCGGTCCCAGAGCTGGTAGGCGATCGCGACGAGCACGGCCGAGAGCACCAGCCGAGGCAGCGTGCCGATCAGCGCCGGTGCCACGGCCGCGAGGGCGAGGAGCGCGAGCGCCGTCGCGACGGTGGACAGCCGGGTCCGGCCGCCGCCGATGAAGTTGGTCCGCGTGAACGCGATCGACGTCGTGACCGTCATGCCGCCCACGAGCGAGGCGACGACGTTCGCGGCCGCCTGGCCCGCGAGGTTGCGCGACGGGGAGGCGTCGATCTCGCCGAGGTTCTGGGCGGCCCGGAGCGCGAAGGTGAGGTCGAGCGTGCCCAGGATCGCGAGCGTGAGCGAGGTGAGGAGCAGCGCCTTCAGGATCTCGTGGTGGTCGATCGCGAGAGCGGCCGCGCGCGGATCCAGCGACAGGCCGAAGGCCGCCCCGTCCAGCGAGACGGCCCCGATGGTCGGGCCGAGGTCGATTCCCGGCATCGCCCAGGCGAGCCCGTGGTAGAGGAGGGTGCCGCCGGCGAGGCCGAGGAGCACCACGGGCGCGCGCGGCGCGCGAGCCTCGGCGCGGACGATCGCGACCACGAGAGCGAGGCCGAAGAGCGGCATGGCGAGCGAGGGCAGCGAGAGCGCGCCGGCCGCCTCCGCCAGCGCCGCGAGCGACGTGACGCCGAACAGCCGCGGCACCTGCTGGCTCGCCATGAGCAGCGCGAGCCCGGTCAGGAAGCCCGCGAGCACCGGATAGGGCGTGAACTTGACGATCCGGGCGAGCCCCGTCGCCGCGATGAGGCCCTGCCACAGGCCCGCCAGGAGCGCCACGAGCGGCATCAGGGCGAAGGCGATCTCGATGCGGCCGCCCGCCTGCCCGATCAGCCAGCCGACGAGGCTCGCCTGGACGAGCGCCATGGTGGTCGACGTGACGTTCGGGATGAAGGAGGAGGGCCGCAGGAGCGAGCCGACGATCCCGCCCGCGACCGCGCACAGGATCCCGGCCGCGGCGCCCGTGGACACGTAGGCGGGCCCGAGCGGCTCGAAGGCGACGACGCCGGCCGAGACGCAGAAGGGCAGGGCGAGAACCCCGACCGAGAGGCCGGAGCCGATCTCCCGGAGCATGGCCGGCGGCCCGGTCCGGCCGCCCTCCCGAGGCGGCGCGGCGGCCGGCCCGGTCAGGCCCACGGCGTCACGCGGCCGCGCGGTCGATCGCGGCGAGCGCCTCCGCCGGGTCGATGCGGCCGTCGTAGAGGGCCCGTCCCGTGATGGCGCCCGCGAGGCGCGCGCAATCGGGCGTGAGCAGCCGCTCCACGTCGGCCAGCGAGGCGAGGCCGCCCGACGCGATGACGGGGATGCCGACCGCGTTGGCGAGCGCCAGGGTCATCGGGATGTTGAGGCCCGTCAGGACGCCGTCGCGCGCGATGTCCGTGTAGATGATGGCGGCCACGCCGGCGTCCTCGAAGCGGCGGCCCAGCTCCTCGGCCGTCAGCGTCGAGGTCTCGGCCCAGCCGTGGACGGCGACCCGCCCGTCCTTCGCGTCGATGCCGACCGCGATGCGGCCGGGGTGCAGCCGCGCCGCCTCCCGCACGAAGTCGGGATCCTTCACGGCCGCCGTGCCGATGATGATGCGGGCGACACCCTTGGCGAGCCAGCCCTCCACGGTCCGCATGTCGCGGATGCCGCCGCCGAGCTGGACGGGGATCGAGACCCTGTCGAGGATGGCCTCGACCGCCCCCGCGTTCACGGGCCGGCCCGCGAAGGCGCCGTCGAGGTCGACGATGTGGAGCCAGCGGAAGCCCTGCCGCTCGAACGTGACGGCCTGCTCGGCCGGATCGTCCGCGAACACGGTCGCGCGGTCCATGTCGCCCTGGATCAGCCGCACGCAGCGACCCTCCTTCAGGTCGATGGCGGGAAACAGGATCATGGGGACCAGTGCAGGAAGTTGGTGATGAGCCGGAGACCGAGCGCCTGGCTCTTCTCCGGATGGAACTGCGTCCCGGCGAGGTTGTCGCGCGCGACCAGCGCCGTCACGGCGCCGCCGTAGGACGCGCAGGCGACGACGTCGTCCATGTCCTCGGCCTGGAGGGCGTAGGAATGCACGAAATAGGCGTGCTGCCCGTCCGGCCCGAGCTCGAGCCCGTCGAGGAGGGCATGGTCCTGCTGCGGGTGCAGGGTGTTCCAACCCATGTGCGGGATCTTCAGGGACGGGTCGGAGGGCTGCACCGCCCGCACGTCTCCGCGGATCCAGTCGAACCCGGCCGTCGTCTCGTGCTCGAGCCCGCGGGTCGCCATGAGCTGCATGCCGACGCAGATGCCCAGGAAGGGGCGGCCGCGGTCGATCGCGCCTTCGCGGATGGCGTCCGTCATGCCCGCCACCGCGTCGAGCCCGCGCCGGCAATCCGCGAAGGCGCCGACGCCGGGCAGGACGATGCGGTCGGCCCGCCGGACGAGATCGGGATCGGACGTGACCGTGATCGGCCCGGTCGCGCCGGCCTCGCGGGCGGCGCGTTCGAAGGCCTTGGCGGCCGAATTGAGGTTGCCCGAGCCGTAATCGACGATCGCGACGCTCACGCGCGTCCCCCGGGTTCGGGAAAGAGGCCGATCACGGGCTGACGCCCATAGGGCAGGGAGGCCGGCCGGCGTGCCGCGCCCGCGGCGGGGACGGGGGCGGGTGCGTAGGCCGGCTCGGGCTCGAGCCAGCGGGCGAAGCTCTTGGCCTCGGCCTCGGCCGTGTCGGCCGCGATCACGACCGCCGTCGCGGGCCGGCCGGCCCGGGCCAGCGACAGGCGGCGCAGGCTCGCGCCCTCGAGGCCGAACAGGAGGTGCAGGAGCAGCTGCGCGACGAGGATCGAGCCCGGCCCCGCGCCGAGGAACCCGAGCAGCGCCCCGAGCCCGATGACCACGACGAAGGCCGCGATCCCGGCGACCCAGCAGCGGTGGAGCAGGAGCCAGAGGCCCGGCACCAGGAAGGCGCCCCACGAGAACCCGTCGCGGACGATCTCCGCCCGGTCGAGCGCGCCGGGATCGCCCGGCACCGCGAAGGGCGCGACGTGGAGCGTGTAGGCGGCGGAGGCCATGGGTCAGAGCGCGCCCTTGGTGGAGGGCACGCGGTCGCCCTCGCGGGCGTCGAGGCTCGTCGCGGCCCGCAGCGCCCGGGCGACGCCCTTGAAGCAGCTTTCCGCGATGTGGTGGCTGTTCGCCCCGTAGAGCGTCTCGACGTGCAGCGTGATGCCGGCGTTCACGGCGAAGGCCTGGAAGAACTCGCGCACGAGCTCGGTGTCGAAGGTGCCGACCCGCTCGGTCGGGAACTCGGTCCGGAAGACGAGGAAGGGCCGGCCGGAGATGTCGAGCGCGACGCGGGTCAGCGTCTCGTCCATGGGCAGGTGCAGGCTCGCGTAGCGGGCGATGCCCTTCTTGTCGCCGAGCGCCTGGGCGAGCGCCTGGCCGAGCGCGATGCCCGTGTCCTCGGTCGTGTGGTGGCCGTCGACGTGCAGGTCGCCCGTGACCGTCACGTCGAGGTCGAACAGGGCGTGGCGGCCGAACAGGTCGAGCATGTGGTCGAGAAAGCCGATCCCGGTCGCGGCCGCGGTGCGGCCCGATCCGTCGACGCTCAGCGACACGGCGATGTCGGTCTCGTTCGTCCGTCGCTTGACGGTCGCGGAGCGCATGGTCCCCCCGGGCGGCGCGGCCTTCAGGCGAGCCGCCCCGCGTCCCTAGCAAGCCCGGGGCCGGGGCGCCACACCGCCCGTCGCCGCGCTGGCATTCGTCGGGCGGATGCTTAAGTGACCGTCTCGCCGGAGACCCTCACGTGCCCGATCACCCGCCATCCATGCATGCGACGACCATCCTCATGGTCCGGAAGGGGGGCAGGACGGTGATCGGGGGCGACGGGCAGGTCAGCCTCGGCCAGACCATCGTCAAGGGCAACGCCCGCAAGGTGCGCCGCCTCGCCAAGGGCGCCGTGATCGGCGGGTTCGCAGGCGCGACGGCGGACGCGTTCACGCTCTTCGAGCGGCTGGAGGCGAAGCTCGAGCAATATCCGGGGCAGCTCACGCGCGCCTGCGTCGAGCTCACCAAGGATTGGCGGACGGACCGCTACCTCCGTCGCCTCGAGGCCATGATGCTGGTCGCCGACAAGGAGGTCGGCCTGCTCCTCTCCGGCGCCGGCGACGTGCTCGAGCCCGAGGCCGGGCCGAACGGCGCCGTCATGGCGATCGGGTCCGGCGGCAACTACGCGCTCGCGGCCGCCCGGGCTCTGGTCGACGTCGAGCCCGACGCGGAGGCGATCGTCCGCCGCTCGCTCGCGATCGCGGCCGAGATCTGCGTCTACACGAACGGCAACGTCGTGGTGGAGACGCTCGAGCCATGATCCCGGAGGCCGTCCTCTCGGAGGCGACCGAGAAGGGACTCGTGACGTCCGGCCAGGCGGAGGCTCTGCGGAGCCTCGCCCCGCAGCGCGCGCCCGTGGCGTCCCCCCTGCCGGAGCCGGTCGACGAGGAGGCGCTGCGCTTCGTCTCGGGCTTCGCCGACATCTTCGTCGCGATCGGCATCGTGCTGTTCCTGGGCGCCGCGGCCTCCCTCCTCGATCCCGTCTGGCCCGGCGGGCGGCCCGCCGTCGTCGTGGCGGCCCTCGCCTGGGCGCTCGCCGAGTTCTTCACGCGTCGCAAGCGCATGGCCTTCCCGTCCATCCTGCTCCTCTGCATCTTCGTGGGCGCGGCCTTCGTCGCGCTGGTCCAGTTCGTGGGATCGCCGATCGGGATCGCGGCGAACCGGCTCGGCTGGCTCGGCTGGTTCGGCGGCCTCACGGGCCTCGGTCGCGGCGAGCCGCTGGCGGTCGCGGTCGCGGCCCTCGGGACGGCCGCGCTCGCGGGGCTGCATTACTGGCGGTTCCGCGTCCCCATCACGGTCGCGGCGGGCACCGCCTCCCTGGCGCTCGCGGCCGTCATGGTGTCGACCCTGGTCGCGCCCGACTTCACGGGCCGGGCCATCACGGGCCTGCTCGCGCTCGCGGGAGCCGCCGTGTTCGCCCTCGCCATGCGGTTCGACCTGTCCGATCCCGCGCGGCGGACCCGGCGGACGGACATCGCCTTCTGGCTGCACCTCCTCGCCGCGCCCCTGATCGTCCATTCCGTCTTCACGGCGATCGGCGTCGGTTCGAGCGCGCTCCGGCCGCCCTTCGCGCTCGCCGTCCTGGCCGTGTTCCTGCTGCTCGGCGCCGTCGCGGTGCTCGTGGACCGGCGGGCCATGCTCGTCTCGGGCCTCGTCTACGCGGGCGCGGCCTTCGGCTCGCTGATCGCCGAGACGGGGCTCGGCGGCCGGACGGTGCCCGTCACGCTGCTGGCCCTCGGCGGCTTCGTGCTCCTCCTGTCGGCCGGCTGGACGCCGCTGCGCCGGGCGGTGCTCGATCGCCTGCCGCACGACTGGGCGGTCCGGCTGCCGGGGCCGCTCCCGACCTGACGACCGGCCCGGGCGACGCGCCCCCACCCGCGCGCGCGCCCCGTGATCTCCGACGCCTCCAACCCCACATCGGATCCATGACCACCTTCTCGCCCCGCGAAATCGTCTCCGAACTCGATCGCCACATCGTCGGCCAGGGCGACGCGAAGCGCGCCGTCGCGATCGCGCTCCGCAACCGCTGGCGCCGCCAGCAGGTGGAGGGCGACCTGAAGGACGAGATCGCGCCGAAGAACATCCTGATGATCGGGCCGACGGGCTGCGGGAAGACGGAGATCGCGCGCCGACTCGCCCGGCTCGCGGGCGCCCCCTTCATCAAGGTGGAGGCGACCAAGTTCACGGAGGTCGGCTATGTCGGCCGCGACGTGGAGCAGATCGTCCGCGACCTGGTCGAGGTGGGAATCGGCCTCGTGCGGGACGAGAAGCGCAAGAGCGTGGACGCGAAGGCGCATCTCGCGGCCGAGGAGCGGGTGCTGGACGCGCTCGTCGGCAAGGCCGCGTCCCCGACCACCCGCGACGCCTTCCGCCGCAAGCTCCGGGCGAACGAGCTCGACGACAAGGAGATCGAGGTGGAGGTCTCGTCCGCGGCCCCGCAGGGGCTGCCCATGTTCGACATCCCGGGCATGCCGGGCGCCTCCATGGGGGCGATCAACATCTCGGACGTGCTCGGCAAGGCGCTCGGCGGCGGGCGGTCGAAGCCGCGGCGGTTCACCGTGAAGGAGGCCTACGCGCCCCTCGTGTCGGAGGAATCCGACCGGCTCCTCGACGGTGACGCCATCGTGGCCGAGGCGATCCGGAAGGTCGAGAACAACGGCATCGTCTTCCTCGACGAGATCGACAAGATCTGCGCCCGCTCCGAGGGCGGCCGGGTCGGCGGCGACGTCTCGCGCGATGGCGTCCAGCGCGACCTCCTGCCCCTGATCGAGGGCACGACCGTCTCGACGAAGCACGGCCCGGTGAAGACGGACCACGTCCTGTTCGTGGCCTCCGGCGCCTTCCACGTCTCGAAGCCCTCGGACCTCCTGCCCGAGCTGCAGGGCAGGCTTCCCATCCGGGTCGAGCTCGCACCCCTGACGGCCGACGATTTCCGCCGCATCCTGACCGAGACGGAGGCGAGCCTCGTCAAGCAGTCGGTCGCCCTGATGGCGACGGAAGGCGTGGCGCTCGCCTTCACGGACGACGCGATCGAGGCCATCGCCAAGGTCGCCGTCGACGTGAACGCCTCCGTCGAGAACATCGGGGCGCGCCGCCTCCAGACCGTGCTGGAGCGGGTGCTCGACGACATCTCCTTCACGGCGCCGGACCGGGCGGGCGAGACCTTCACGGTCACGGGCGCCTACGTGCGGGGCGAGGTCGAGGATCTCGCCCGCAACACGGACCTGAGCCGCTTCATCCTCTGACGGGGGGGGGCGCCTCAGCGCTGGTCGAGCGCGGCTCGCGCCGCGGCGAGCACCTCCTGGGCATCCTCCACGAGCCGCTGCTCGCGCTCCCTATAGGGGCCCTCCACGGGGTGCCCGATCGGAAAGTCGAGCGTCACGTGGCGGCCGCCGAGCGGATCGCACCCCTTGTCGGCGAGCACGACGTGGCCGCGCCCGTCCTTCAGGCGCACGTCGATGACGAGGAGATCGATCGGCTTGTCCATGGCCGGGCGAGGTAGGCAGCGCACGAGTCCGGACCTTGGCGGCTCTTCGACCGTTTCGGGGCACCTCTCGGCGCCGTGGCGACGCGCCGCAGACCGGTGGACCGGCCGCGGGCGCGCTTGAGGCCGGGGCCGGCCCGTGGGAGAGGGGCCCCGGTCCGCAAGCGGCAGGAGCCGGAATCGTGCGTCGCCTCCGCTACATGGTCCCGGACGGCTGGCGCCGCACGGCGCTCGCGGCGTCGGCCCCGGTCGGCCTCCTCGCGGCCGTGCTCGCCTGGCGGGGCGAGCTCGCCGTCGCGACGGCCCTCGCGGCGGCCCTCGGCCTCCTCCTGACCCTGGTCGCGACCTGGCTCGGGCGGTCCCGGCCCGGGCCCGAGGCGCAGGTGCCCCCGCCCTCGGGCCGGCCGGGCGCGAGCGCGTCCGCCGTCTCGCCGGACCCGACGATCGTGGTCGACCGGCGCGCCGTCGTCGTCCAGGCGAACGCGGCGGCCTTCGCGCTCTTCCCGGCCCTGGCGCTGCGCCGGCCGCTCTCCTTCGCGCTGCGCGATCCCGACCTCCTGGCCGCCGTGCCGGCCGTCCTGTCGACGGGGGAGGGCGCGAGCGTCGAGATCGGCGGGCGCGTGGCGGGGGACGCCTCGCACGACGTGCGGCTGCGGCGGATCGGCTCCGCCGAGACTTCGCTCGGCGAGCCCGCCGTCGCCCTCTTCTTCCGCGACGTCTCGGCCGAGCGGCGCCACGAGCGCATGCGGGTCGACTTCATCGCCAACGTGAGCCACGAGCTGCGGACGCCGCTCGCCTCGCTCTCCGGCTTCATCGAGACCCTGCAGGGCCCGGCCCGGGACGACGTGGCCGCCCGTGCGCGCTTCCTCGACATCATGGGCAAGCAGGCGGGCCGCATGACGCGGCTCGTCAACGACCTCCTGAACCTGTCGCGGACGGAGCTGCGCGAGCACGTGCGGCCGTCGGAGCGCGTGGACCTGTCGGGCGAGGTCGCCCACATGCTGGAGATCCTGGCCCCCCGGGCCCGCGAGCGCGGCGCGAGCTTCGCCATCGCGCTCGAACCCGACCTCGCGATCCTCGGCGACCGGGACGAGATCCTGCGGCTGGTCGAGAACCTCGTCGAGAACGCCATCCGCTACGGCGGGGCCGGCGCGCCGATCGAGATCGGCCTGCGGCGCAATCCGCCGAGCCCGTCGGCGCCGAACGGCGCGGCCGAGTTCCGGGTCCGCGACCATGGCCCCGGCATCGCGGCCGAGCACATCCCGCGCCTCAC
>JAEUAC010000314.1 GCA_019695455.1 Methylorubrum extorquens
CATCGCATCCGAGCATGGCGGGCTGATCGTGTCGAACTTCCTCGACCTCGCGCTCGCTTGGCGGGCTGGCCGTCGTGACAAGGCCGCGTGGCCCGTGCATTGAGCCCGCGATGGACTCGTTCAAACCCTACATCGCCAAGGTCGCGACCGGCGCCGCCCTGACGCGCGAGGAGGCCCGCGAGGCGTTCGAGACGCTGCTCTCGGGCGAGGTGACGCCGGCCCAGGCGGGCGGCTTCCTCATGGCGCTGCGCGTCCGCGGCGAGCAGCAGGCGGAGATCATCGGCGCCGTCGAGGCCATGCGCGGCCGCATGATGCGGGTCGCGGCGCCCGCGGACGCGATCGACATCGTCGGCACGGGCGGCGACGGGGCGGGCAGCTACAACATCTCGACGCTGGCCGCGATCATCGTCGCGGGGAGCGGCGTCCCCGTGGCCAAGCACGGCAACCGGGCGGCCTCGTCGAAGTCCGGCGCGGCCGACGTGCTCACGGCGCTCGGCGTGAGGATGGGGCTGGGCGCGCCCGCGCTCGAGCGCTGCCTCGCCGAGGCGAAGCTCTGCTTCATGTTCGCCCAGACGCACCACGCCTCCATGCGGCACGTCGCGGCGGCGCGCGTCGAGCTCGGCACGCGGACGCTGTTCAACCTCCTGGGGCCGCTCGCCAATCCGGCAGGCGTCCGGCGCCAGCTCCTCGGCGTGCCGTCCTCCGCCTGGGCGGAGCCGCTGACGCGCGCGCTCGCCGATCTCGGCTCCGAGCGGGTCTGGACGGTGCACGGGTCCGACGGCCTGGACGAGATCACGACGACCGGGCCGTCCACGATCGTCGCCCTCGAGGACGGCCGCATCCGGACCTTCGAGGTCGCGCCGGAGGATGTCGGCCTCGCCCGCGCCCTGCCGGCCGACCTGAAGGGCGGCGACGCCGACCACAACGCGCGCGCGCTGCGCGCCGTGCTGGACGGGGCGCGCAACGCCTACCGGGACATCGCGGTCCTGAACGCGGGCGCGTCGCTCGTCGTCGCGGGCGCCGCGGCCGATCTCGCGTCCGGCGTGGAGCAGGCGGCGTCCGCGATCGACAGCGGCGCCGCGGCCGCGACGCTCTCGCGGCTCGTCCGCGTGTCCAACGAGGATCGGACCGCGTGAGCGACATCCTGGACCGCATCGCGATCTACAAGCGCGAGGAGATCGCCGAGGCGAAGACGCATGTCACGCCCGACGAGGCGGAGGACGCGGCCTTCGCGGCCGTCAGGCCGCGGGGGTTCACGGCCGCCATCCGGGCGGCGCATGCCGAGGGCCGGACGGCGCTCATCGCCGAGATCAAGAAGGCGAGCCCGTCCAAGGGCCTGATCCGGGCGGACTTCCAGCCCGCCGCGCTCGCCGCCGCCTACGAGGCGGGCGGGGCGGCGTGCCTGTCGGTGCTCACCGACGAGCCCTCGTTCCGGGGCCGGCCCGAGCACCTGGAGGAGGCGCGGGCGGCCTCCTCGCTGCCCGCCATCCGCAAGGACTTCCTGTTCGACCCCTACCAGGTCTTCCAGTCGCGCATGATGGGGGCCGACTGCATCCTCGTCATCATGGCGGCGCTGACGGACGACGAGGCGCAGGCCCTGATCGGCACGGCCGAGGCCGTCGCCATGGACGTGCTCGTCGAGGTCCACGACGAGCGCGAGCTCGAGCGGGCCCTCAAGCTCGAGGTGGACCTGATCGGCATCAACAACCGCGACCTGCGCACCTTCCACGTCGACCTCGCCGTGTCGGAGCGGCTCGCGCCGCTGGTCCCGCCCGGCCGGATCGTGGTCGCAGAAAGCGGCGTCGGCTCGGCGGACGACGTGCGCCGGCTCGGCCAGGTCGGCATCCGCACCTTCCTGGTCGGCGAGAGCCTGATGCGCGAGCCCGACCTGCAGGCCGCGACGCGGGCGCTCCTCGCGTGACGGCGCTCACGCATCTCGACGCGACCGGCGCGGCCGTCATGGTCGACGTCGGCGACAAGGAGGCGACGAGCCGGACCGCCCGGGCCGAGGGGCGCGTCGTCACCCTGCCGGAGACGGTGGCGCTGATCCGCTCGGGCGACGCCAAGAAGGGCGACGTGCTCGGCACGGCCCGGATCGCCGGCATCATGGCGGCGAAGCGCACGCACGAGCTCGTGCCGCTCTGCCACCCGCTCCTCCTCACGAAGGTGCGCGTCGACCTCGCGCTCGACGACGACCTGCCGGGCGTGCGCGTGACGGCGGAGGTCTCGGTCACGGGCCAGACGGGCGTCGAGATGGAGGCCCTGACCGCCGTCTCCGTCGCCTGCCTCACGATCTACGACATGGTGAAGGCCGCCGATCGCGGCATGGCGATCGAGGGCATCCGGCTCCTCGAGAAGAGCGGCGGCCGCTCGGGCCATTACCGGGCCGACCAGGTCCCGGGCGCCGGCGGGGCGCCATGAGCCTCATCCCGGTCGACGAGGCGCTGCGCCGCATCCTCGCGAGCGTTCCCGGACCCGTCGAGGCGGAGGACGTCCCGATCGCGGCCGCGGCCGGCCGCACGCTGGCGACCGACCTCGCGGCCGCCCGCACGCAGCCGCCCTTCGACGGGTCCGCCATGGACGGCTACGCGGTCCGGGCGCGCGACGCGGCGCGCGTCCCGGCGACGCTCCGCGTGGTGGGCCGCAGCGTCGCCGGCCGGCGCTTCGCGGGCCCGGTCGGGGAGGGCGAGGCGGTCCGCATCTTCACCGGCGCGCCCATGCCCGAGGGCGCGGATTCCGTCGTGATCCAGGAGGACACCGACCGCGGCGGCGAGACCGTGACCATCCGGGAGGCCGCCCGGCCGGACCGGCACATCCGGCGCGCGGGCCTCGACTTCCGGACCGGCGACGTGCTCCTGCGGGCGGGCGAGAGGCTGGACGCGCGGCGCCTCGCGCTCGCGGCGGCCATGGGACACGGCACGCTGTCCTGCCGGCGGAAGCCGCGGGTCGCCATCCTGGCGACGGGCGACGAACTCGTCCGGCCCGGCGAGGACGGCGGTCCGGACGCGATCGTCGCCTCCAACAGCTATGCCATCGCGGCGCTCGCCGCGCGCGCGGGCGGCGAGCCGATCGATCTCGGCATCGCGCGCGACGACCATGCCGACCTCGCCCGCTGCCTCGCGGCGGCCCGGGAGGGCGAGGCGGACCTCCTCGTCACGCTCGGCGGCGCCTCCGTCGGAGACCACGACCTCGTGCAGGAGGCGCTGACGCGGGCCGGCATGGAGCTCGGCTTCTGGAAGGTCGCCCTGCGGCCGGGCAAGCCCCTCATGCACGGCCGCCTCGGCCGCACCCTGCTGCTCGGCCTGCCGGGCAATCCCGTCTCCTCCGTCATCTGCGGCGTCCTGTTCGGCGTGCCGGCCATCCGGGCGCTGCTCGGCGATCCCGACGCCGGCGCCGACCCGACCGAAGCCGCGTGGCTCGGGGCCGACCTGCCGGCGAACGACACACGGCAGGACTACATGCGGGCGACGCTCGCGCTCGACGGCGAGGGCCGGGCGATCGTGACGGCGCAGTCGCGGCAGGATTCGTCCATGCTGGCGACGCTCTCCGCCTCGGAGGCCCTGATCGTCCGGCCGCCGCACGCGCCGCCCGCGCGGGCCGGCGACCTCGTCCGCGCCATCCGGCTCGCCCGCTTCGGCTGAGGCCGGCCGCAAGCAACGATCCGGCAACCACGCCGCATCAGGACCGTTTAACCTGAACGGGCGTTCACATCTTCAAGTTAACCCCCTACGAGCCGGCGCCGATCCAAGACTAGTCCCACGAAAACGACGAGGACCCGAGACAAGGGTCCAGGGGACATCGGCATGATCACGTGGGCACTCGAGACCTTCATCGCTGGCGTCCAGGAGCGGGGCCGCATCGGCCGCGACGACGTCCGCCTCCTGCAGCGCGACATCCTGCCGAACGGCGTCGAGAACCGCGACGAGGCCGACATGCTGGTCGCGCTCGACCGGGCGATCCCGTCCAAGGACGCGAGCTGGAGCGCCTTCGCCATCCAGACGGTCGTCGACTTCGTCGTGTGGACGTCGCGCCCGACCGGCCGCATCGACCGCGAAACGGCCGAATGGCTGGTCGCCTCGCTCGGCTGCGGCACGGGCCCGACGGACGTCGCGCTCGCGATCGCCTTCGAGGCCGTGCGCGAGAGCGACGGCGCCGACGAACTGCTGGTCGCCTTCGTCATGCGCTCGACGGCCGGCCGGCGCGCCGCCATGGAAGTCGGGCTCGCACGCGCGGCCTGACCTCGCTTCCCGCAGCGCTTCGAGTGCGCTAACGGCTGGCGCGGCGCCTGTGGGCGCCCTGTCAGCGGGGCCCGATGTTCTCGAAGATCCTGATCGCCAACCGGGGCGAGATCGCCTGCCGGGTCATCAAGACGGCCCGCCGCCTGGGCATCAAGACGGTCGCCGTCTTCTCGGACGCCGACCGGGACGCCCTCCACGTCGAGATGGCGGACGAGTCCGTGCATATCGGGCCGGCCCAGGCCGCCCAGTCCTACCTCGTCATCGACAGGATCGTGGAGGCCTGCCGGCAGACCGGCGCCGAGGCCGTCCATCCGGGCTACGGCTTCCTGTCGGAGCGCGAGGCGTTCCCGCTGGCGCTCGAGGCGGCCGGCATCACGTTCATCGGCCCGAACGCCCGCGCCATCGCGGCCATGGGCGACAAGATCGAATCAAAGAAGGCCGCGGCCGCCGCGAACGTGTCGACGGTGCCGGGCTATCTCGGCATCATCGACAGCCCCGAGAAGGCCGTCACGATCGCCGACGAGATCGGCTACCCGGTCATGATCAAGGCTTCCGCCGGCGGCGGCGGCAAGGGCATGCGGATCGCGCATTCGGCCGACGAGGTCGCGGAGGGCTTCGCCCGCGCCACGTCCGAGGCCGCCTCGTCCTTCGGCGACGACCGCGTCTTCGTCGAGAAGTTCATCACCGACCCGCGCCACGTCGAGATCCAGCTCATCGGCGACAAGCACGGCAACGTCGTCTACCTCGGCGAGCGGGAATGCTCGATCCAGCGCCGGAACCAGAAGGTGCTGGAGGAGGCGCCGTCGCCCCTCCTCGACGAGGCGACGCGGCGCGCCATGGGCGAGCAGTCCGTCGCCCTCGCGAAGGCGGTCGGCTACGATTCCGCCGGCACGGTCGAGTTCGTGGCCGGCCAGGACCGCTCCTTCTTCTTCCTCGAGATGAACACGCGGCTCCAGGTGGAGCACCCCGTGACGGAGATGGTCACGGGCCTCGACCTCGTGGAGCTCATGATCCGGGTGGCGGCGGGCGAGAGGCTGCCGATCACGCAGGCGGACGTGAAGCTCGACGGCTGGGCCGTGGAGAGCCGCGTCTACGCCGAGGACCCGACCCGCGGCTTCCTGCCCTCGACCGGGCGGCTCGTGACCTATCGGCCGCCGGCCGAGGGTCGAAGCGGCGCCGCGACCGTGCGCAACGACACGGGCGTCTACGAGGGCGGCGAGATCTCGATCTTCTACGATCCGATGATCGCGAAGCTCGTGACGCACGCGCCGACCCGGGCGGAGGCGATCGCGGCCCAGTCGACGGCGCTCGACGCCTTCGCGATCGAGGGCATCCGGCACAACATCCCGTTCCTGTCGGCCCTGATGGCGCATCCGCGCTGGCGCGACGGCGCGCTCTCGACCGGCTTCATCGCCGAGGAATTCCCCGACGGGTTCGCCGAGAAGGCGCCGGAGGGCGAGGCGGCCAGCACGATCGCGGCGGTCGCCGCCTCGATCGACCACCTCCTGAACGAGCGCAAGCGCGGCATCTCCGGCCAGCGCCGGCCGAACGCCGTGCGGTTCGAGCGCGAGCGCGTCGTGATGCTGGACGCCCAGGCCGTGCCCCTGACCGTGGAGGACGGCGAGGGCGGCGGCATCGTCGCGGCCTTCGGCTCGGGCGAGCGGATCGCGGTCGCCTCGACCTGGACGCCGGGCGAGCCGGTCTGGACGGGAACGGTCGGCGGGCGCGTCCTGTCCGTGCAGGTCCGGCCCGTGCCGAACGGCGTGCGGCTCTCCGGCGGCGCCGTGGCGGCGACCGCGCGGGTCTATACGCGCCGCGAGGCGGAACTCGCCGCGCTCATGCCCGAGAAGGTCGCCAGCGGCGCCGGCAAGGCGCTGCTCTGCCCCATGCCCGGCCTCGTCAAGTCCATCGCGGTCTCGGCCGGCCAGGACGTCAAGGCGGGCGAGCCGCTGGCCGTCGTCGAGGCCATGAAGATGGAGAACGTGCTCCGCGCCGAGCGCGACGCGACGATCGCCAAGGTCGTCGCCAAGGAGGGCGACAGCCTCGCCGTGGACGCCGTCATCCTCGAATTCGCCTGAGCGGCCGGTGCCGCTCTGCTTCGCCTACGGGTCCAACATGGATCGCGCCGCCATGGCGGCGCGATGCCCGGCCTCGACGGCGATCGGACCGGCCCGCCTCCCGCGCCACCGGCTCGCGATCATGCGGGAGGGCTACCTGACGGTCGTGCGCGATCCGCGCCGGGAGGTGAGGGGGCTGCTCTGGGACGTCGCCTTCGCCGACATGGCCGCCCTGGACCGCTACGAGGGCCTGGGCGAGGGGCTGTACGGCAAGGTCCTGCAGCCCGTGCTCACGCCCAGGGGCGCCCGCAAGGCGATCGTCTACGTGGGGGCGAATGCCGGGCCCGGCCTGCCGAAGCCGGGCTATCTCGAGGGCGTCGTCGCGGCCGCCCTGGCGCTCGACTGGCCGCCGGCGCATCTCCGGGACCTCGAGGCGCTGTTCCCCGGACCGGGCCGGACAGCGCCGGCCGAGCCCGCCGCGAGGCCGGCCGTCACGCCCCGCCGCCGCTCGCCGCTCGAACCCGAGCGAGACCGCAACGCCGGCTGGCGCTGGACGCCGTAGCGGCGGGCCCCGGGCCCCGGCCTTCGGCGAACGGTCAGCGTTTCGCAGCCCCCCTGTCCCGACGCGCCGATCGCCCGCCCCGGCGGCATCGCGCTTGCTTTTCCGGGGGTGACGGCTAGCTCTGCGGGCGGGCCGAGCGGGAGAGGGCGGTGCTGTTCGCGGGCTTCACGATCGCCGATTTCGTCGCGTTCGGCTTCTTCGTCAGCGCCTGGCTGCTCTACTACCTGCTGCTCGAGCGGACGGAGGCCGGCCGCCGCAGCCTGAACCGGATCATGAACGGCCACCGCTACGCGTGGCTGCGCGCCCTGCTCGGGCGCGAGAACCGGATCATGGACGTCAACATCAACGCGACGCTCCAGAACGGCTCCGCCTTCTTCGCCTCGACGTCGCTGCTCGCGGTCGGCGGCTCGCTCACGCTGCTGCGGTCAACCAACGAGGTGATCGTGCTGTTCGGCGAATTGCCGTTCGGCTTCCAGGCGACCCGCCTCGCCTGGGAGATGAAGGCGCTCGGGCTGACGATCATCTTCGTCTACGCCTTCTTCAAGTTCGCCTGGTCCTACCGGCTGTTCAACTACGGCGCGATCCTGCTCGGCGCCGTGCCGAACAAGGGGGACGGCGTCGCGGCGGAGGTCGTGGAGCGGGCCGCCTGGCGGGCGGCGTCGATGAACACGGTCGCGGGCCGCCACTTCAACCGGGGCCAGCGGGCCTTCTTCTTCTCGCTCGCCTATCTCGGCTGGTTCGTCTCGGCCTACGTCCTCATGGCGGCGACGGCCGCGGTCCTCTACGTGATGTGGCACCGCCAATTCGCGTCGGATGCGCTGGCCGCGCTCGAGCGCGGACCCTGGCCGCCGCCGCCGACCTGAGGACGACCGATGAGCGTGGCCGACGAGGCGATCGAGGAGACCATCCTCGCGATGGTGGCCGAGCGGGGTGCGGGCAAGACGATCTGCCCGTCCGAGGCGGCCCGGGCGCTCGGCGGCACGAAGCCGGAGGGCTGGAGCCCGCTCATGCCGCGCGTGCGCCGCATCGCCGTGCGCCTCATGAAGGAGGGCCGCATCGTGATCCGCCGGAAGGGGAAGCCCGTGGATCCCGACGACTTCCGCGGCATCTACCGGCTCGGGCCGCCCGAGGCGGGACCGGGCGGCGAGGACGGATCCGGCGAAGGGTAGAGGGCGCTCGTCCGGTCGGTCAGCCGGTAGGCGAGGAGGCCGAGCCATTCCTTGACGGCGTCGTCCACGCGGGAGAGGCCCGCCGCCACGCTGTCCTGGCCGGAGAGGGCGCCCGGTACCGTCAGGTAGTCCACCGGAAAGGCCGTCATGGCGAGCCCGGCGCGGCGGAAGCAGCCCATGGCGCGGGGCATGTGGCGGGCCGAGGTGACGAGCAGCCAGCGCTCGCCCGGCTTCGGCGCGACGAGCGTCGCGGCGTGGGTCGCGTTCTCCCAGGTGTTGCGCGACGTCCGGTCGTAGCGGATCCGCTCGGCCGGCAGGCCGGCCACCGCCGCGAACCGCGCCACGATGTCGGCCTCCGCCGGCTCGCCCTCCGCGCCGCCGCCCGCGAACACGAGGACCGCCTCCGGGTGCCGGCGCGCGAGATCGGCCATGTAGAGGACGCGCTCGTTCGCCTCGCCCATCGAGAGCTGGTCGCGGACCTGGCTGATCTCCGTGTAGATGCCGCCGCCGAGGACGACGATGCCGTCGACGCGTCCCTCGTCCCGATAGGCGGGGAAGCGCTGCTCCAGCGGCAGGAGGAGGGCGGTGCCCACGGGCGCGAAGCCGAGGACGAGCAGGAGCACCGTGCCGCCGATCGCGGCCGCGAGGCCCGCCGTCGCAAGCGGGCCGACGAAGGCCGCGACCAGGCCCGCCGCGACCACCAGGACCAGGAAGGTCGACGGGACGGCGAACGCCCAGGCGACCTTCGACAGGACGTAGAACACGGGCCGCCGCCGCTCAGCCGCGGTGGGTCTCGGCCTCGTAGCGCGCCTTCGTCTCGGCGTTCATCGGGTAGAGGCCGGGCAAGGGCACGCCCTTCTCCACCTCCTTCATGATCCACATCTCCAGGAGCTCCTGGTCGGGCCCCGCCTTGGCGACGTCCGCCACGAGCGCCGCCGGGATGACGACGCAGCCGTCGCCGTCCGCCACGATCACGTCGTTCGGGAACACGGCCGTGCCGCCGCAGCCGATCGGCTCGTTCCAGCCGACGAAGGTGAGGCCCGTCACGGAGGAGGGCGCCGCGATGCCGTCGCACCAGACGGGGAGGTTCGTCGATTCGACGCCGATCCCGTCGCGGATGACGCCGTCGGTCACCATGGCCTGCACGCCGCGCTTCTTCATGCGGGCGCAGAGGATGTCGCCGAACACGCCCGCATCCGTCACGCCCATGGCGTCGATGACGGCGATGCAGCCCTCCGGCATCGCCTCGATGGCGGCCCGGGTGGAGATCGGCGAGGACCACGATTCCGGCGTCGCGAGATCCTCGCGCGCCGGCACGAAGCGGAGCGTGAAGGCCGGGCCGACGATGCGCTCGCCCGCGTGGAAGGTCGGCTTCGGACCGCGCATCCAGGTGCGCCGGATGCCCTTCTTCAGGAGCACGGTGTGGATCGTCCCCGTCGAGGTGGCGCGGAGCGCGTCGGCGAGGGCCTTGTCGAGGGTCATGCGGGGTCCTTCAGGCTGCCTGGTCCCAGGCGGGAGCGAAATCGGGATCGACGACCCGTCCGTCGGGCCGGGCCAGGGACGAGATCTGGGCCATCTCGTCGTCGGAGAGCCGGAAGTCGAACACCGCGATGTTCTCGACGATGTGCTTCGGCGTGCCCGATTTCGGGATCGCGATCGTGCCCGGCTGCTGGACGTGCCAGCGCAGCACCACCTGCGACACCGTGCGGCCGTGCCGGCCGGCGATGGAGCGCAGCACCGGATCCTCGAACACGCCGCTGCGGCCGAGCGGGCAATAGGCCGTCAGGGCCATGTCGTGGCGGCGGCAGGCGGCCCGGACCGCGTCCTGGCCGAGATAGGGGTGGTACTCGACCTGATTCACGACGAGCGGCTCGTCGGCCAGCGCCACCGCCGCGTCGAGCATGGCGGACGGGTAGTTCGAGACGCCGACATGCCGGGCAAGGCCCCGGCGCTTCATGCGGCAGAGCGCCGCGGTCGAGTCGCGCAGGGGCACGGCCGAGTTCGGCCAATGGATCAGGAGGAGGTCGACCCGGTCGAGCCCCAGCCGGCCGAGGCTCGCCTCGGCGGAGCGCTCCAGGGCGTCGGGCGCGATGTCCTCCCACCAGACCTTGGTCGTGACAAAGACCTCGTCGCGCGGGAGGCCGGCCGAGCGCAGGCCCTCTCCGACCTCGCGCTCGTTGCCGTACATCTTGGCCGTGTCGACGTGGCGGTAGCCGGAGGCGAGGGCCGTCTCGACTGCCCGGATGCAGACCTCGCCCGACAGCGGCCAGGTGCCGAGGCCGATGCAGGGGATGGACGCGCCGTTGGCGTCGACTCGATGGGCTTCGGGCATGTCCGTCCTTCCGGGATCCCTGGTGCGATCCTGCGCAGCCGACGTCAATGCGCGAAGTCCCGATCGGTCGCCGTGAACCGGACGTCGCCCGCGTCATTATCCGCCCACGCTCTTCCGCAGGGCCGCTCGGGACCGTTAGTAGATCTGCATGGCCAAGCCAGGGGAAGACGCGTCCGGATTGCCCGCGGACGGCACGATGGAGGGCGGCGGACAGGAGCCTCTGGGCCGGCCGGGCCACCGTCACTGGCGCCAGAGCACCATCACGCATCCGGGGCTCGAGGATCGCGGCGACGTCTTCTTCGCGGCCGTCGAGATGACCCGGATGCCGATGATCCTGTCGGACCCGCGGCAGCCCGACAACCCTGTCGTCTTCGCCAACAACGCGTTCCTCGATCTCACCGGATACGAGACGCACGAGATCATCGGCCGCAACTGCCGCTTCCTCCAAGGCGCCCAGACGAGCCGCGAGACCGTGCGCGAGCTGCGCGAGGCCATCGCCGCCCGGGACGCGATCAGCGTCGAGCTCCTGAACTACCGCCGCGACGGGTCCGCCTTCTGGAACGCCGTCTTCATCGGGCCGGTCTACGATCCCGCCGGGGAACTGCTCTACTTCTTCGCGAGCCAGCTCGACGTGACGCGCCGCCGGGAATCCGAGCAGGCGGCCCGCCAATCGCAGAAGATGGAGGCGATCGGCCAGCTCACGGCCGGCCTCGCACACGACTTCAACAACCTGCTCCACGTGATCGGCGGCAGCCTGGAGCGGATCGTCGCCAAGCGCGACGATCCCGACCGCATGGAGCGCTACCTCGCCGCGGCGTCCGCCGCTGCCGAACGCGGCGCCAAGCTGACCCGCCAGCTCCTCGCCTTCGCCCGGCGCAGCCGGCTCGAGCCGAAGGCGGTGGAGCTCTCGGGCCTGATCGGCTCGATCGGCGAGCTCCTCGACTCGACGGTCGGCGCGAAGGCCGAGCTGCAGCTCAACCTGCGCCGCAAGCTGCCCTCCGTGCAGGTGGATCCGAACCATCTCGAGATGGCGCTCCTGAACGTCCTCATCAACGCGCGCGACGCGATGCCGAACGGCGGGACGGTGACGGTCGAGACGCGCGCCGTGACGATCGAGGCCGGCGTCGCGGGCAAGGAGATCGAGCCGGGGAACTACGTCCAGCTCGCCGTGCGGGACGAAGGCTCGGGCATGAGCCCCGCCGTCCTGGCGCGGGCGACCGAGCCCTTCTTCACGACGAAGCCCGCCGGACAGGGCACCGGGCTCGGTCTTGCGATGGCGCACGGCTTCGCCCGCCAATCCGGCGGAACGCTCGAGATCGAGACGGCCGAGGGCGCAGGCACCACGATCAGCATGCTCTTCCCCGTGCTCGAGGACCGGGCCCGGCCGGCGCCGAAGACGTCCGGGACGGACAGGCCGGGCGTGACGGGGGCGGGCCTCGTGCTCGTCGTCGACGATTCCGAGGAGATCGCGACGCTCGCGGGCGAGACGCTCGAGGAGGTCGGCTTCGACGTCGTGATCGCCCATAACGGCGAGGCCGCCCTGAAGGCCTTCGACGAGCGGGGTGCGGGCGCCTTCGCGCTCGTCTTCTCGGACGTGATCATGCCGGGCGGCATGAACGGGCTCGTCCTGGCGGCCGCGATCCGCGAACGCGACCCCGCCGTGCCGATCCTGATGACGACCGGCTACAACGACGAGATGGCGCTGGACGGGCCGCGGCCCGAGGCCATGGACGTCATCGGCAAGCCCTATCGCCGCAGCGAGCTGGTCGACCGCGTGATGTCCGCCATCCGGAGCGGTTCGCGGTCGGGCCCGGGGCGGCGCACCTCCGATTTCGGCGTGGCGCACGCCTGAGGCGGGCTACTCGACCGCGAGGGACAGCATCCGGGTCGCTCCGGGCCGGGCCTTCAGGCGTCCGTACCAGGCGAGGACGTTCGGACGCTCGATTCTGTCGAGCGGCAGGCCGAGCCAGCGATGGATCATGAGGCCCGCCGGGATGTCCGCCACCGTGAACGCCTCGCCGGCGAGGTAGGGCGTCTCGGCCAGCACGGTATCGAGGATCGCCGCCATGGCCTCGAACCGGGCGGCGGAGCGCGCGATCGCGCCCGCGTCGCGCTGGTCGGGCGGGGTCCGGATCAGGCCCGCGAAGGCGTCGCGCATGACCGGGTTGGCCGTCGCGCTCTGCCATTCCATCCAGCGATCGGCGTCGGCCCGGCCGCGCAGGTCGGACGGCCAGAGCGATCCGCCGGCGTGCTTCGTCGCGAGATAGCGGACGATCGCGTTCGATTCCCACAGCACGAAACCGCTGTCCTCGAGCACCGGCACGAGGCCGTTCGGGTTCAGGGCCCGGTAGGCGGGCGTGTCCACGATGCCGAAGGCGCCGCCGGCATCGACATGCTCGTGCGCCAGGCCGAGCTCGTCGAGCGTCCAGGCGACCTTCTGCACGTTGATGGACGAGAACCGCCCCCAGAGCTTCAACATGAGGCGCGTCTCCGGCCCGGCGCGTCGCCCGGGCTATGGGTCGGTGAAGGTCTCGAGCCAGATCGCCTGCCGGGCCGTCTCGGCGAGCACGCAATCGCCTGCGAGCAGTGTCGCGCCCGTGCCGCCCTCCATGGGGAGCCGCGCGGCGTCGCACTTGCGATCCCGAAAGGCGATCCAGGCCCGCTGCGCGTCGCGCAGGATGTCCGCGCCCTTGAGCCGGCGATCGCCGTCGCGCACGGCATCGACCTTGCCGCGATCGCTCGCGAGCGCAGCCCGATAGGCGGCGTTGAGGCGGACGTCCCAGGCGGCCGTCTCGCGGGCCGTGCAATCGGCCATGCCGACGGTCGTGCCGCCGTCCGGACGCGACAGGCAGGGGCCCTGGATCGCGCCGATGCAGGTCTCCGCGCCGCGCTTCGCGACGGAGGCTGCCGCGAGGCAGGTGGAGAGCGCCGCGCCGTCGCCGGTCCCGCCCGCCGCCGAGGCGGACCCCGCGAGACCGAGGGCGAGGATCGCCGGCGCCAGCAGCCTCATCGCGACGCGTAGGCGGACGTCGAACACACGTGGCGCGGGTCGCAATCGTTCTTCAGGAACGCGAGCCATTCCCGCTCGGAGCCGTAGAACGCGTTGCGGTCGACGTCGCCCTTGATGCCGGGCACGCGGCCCGTCGTCGTGTACTGCCACATGGTCCAGCGCCGGTCGCGATAGCGGACATGCGGCTCGGCCGCCGTCGAGCGGATCCAGTGCGGGTAGTCGGTCAGCTCGCCTTCCAGGATCTCGGCGTGGAAGGTGATGTCCGTGTAGATGATCGGCTTCTTGCCGGTATGCCGCTCCATCTCGTGCAGCATGTGGCGGATCATCGAGAGCGCGTGCTCCTTCGAGACCTTGCGCGGGCACTTCTTGGATTCGCCGTTCCACTCGACGTCGAGCACGGGCGGCATCGCGCCCGGATCGTTCGGAACCACCTGCTTGAACCAGCGCGCCTGGTCGGCGGCGGAGCGGCACCAGAACATGAAGTGGTAGGCGCCGCGGGAGACGCCGTTGCGGCGCGCGCCCTCCCAGTTCTCGAGGAAGCGCTCGTCGACGTGGTCGCCGCCCTCGGTCGCCTTGATGAAGGCGAACTGCGTGCCGGAGGCCGCGACGGAGGCCCAGTCGATCCGGCCCTGCCATTTCGAGACGTCGATGCCGTGGATCGGCAGCCTGTGGGCGGAGGCGACGCCCGGATGAGGCCGCGTGTCGCCGAGCTTGTCGAAGCTCGACTGGCCGGCGCAGGAGGCGAGGGCGATGGCCAGGGCGCCGATCGTCACGGCGCGGACGAGGCGGGAGAACGGGAGGGCACGGGCGACGAGAGGCATCGCGGGGGATCGCTCCGGAGACTCGAACATTGGCCGTATCGATTGGGCGCGGACCCGTTAACAGGCATTTGAGCTTTTCCGTTCGCTTTCCCGAAAGGCGTGTCGTTCGGGCGACGGGCGCGGTTTTCGTCCGGTAGGGTTAAGCTCCCCGCGACAGCGACGGATCGGTGATGACGGAACTCTGGCAAGCCTCGGCGTCGGACCTGGCGCGGCTCTACGCGGCCCGGGAGGCCTCCCCCGTCGAGGCGCTCGCCTCCTGCCTCCGCCGGCTGGACGCCGTGAACCCCGCCCTGAACGCGCTGGTCCTCGTGGACCGGGACGGCGCCGCCGCCGCCGCGGCGGCGAGCGAGGCGCGCTGGACGCGGGGCACGCCGATCGGACCGCTCGACGGCGTGCCCGTGACCGTGAAGGACTCGATCCGCACCGCCGGCCTGCGGTCGACCTTCGGCAGCCGCCTCTACGGCACGGAGGTGCCGGACCGCGACGAGACGCCGGTGACGCGCGTGCGCGAGGCGGGGGGCGTCGTGCTCGGCAAGACCAACGTCCCGGAATTCACCGTCCAGGGCTACACCTGGAACCCGAGCTTCGGCGTCACGCGCAATCCGTGGGATCCGGCGCTGACGCCCGGCGGGTCCAGCGGCGGCGCGGTCGCGGCCGTCGCGGCCGGCATCGGTCCGCCCGCGCTCGCGACCGACGGGGGCGGCTCCATCCGCCGACCGGCCTCGCATGGCGGGCTCGTCGGCCTGAAGCCGACGGCCGGCCGCGTGCCGCGCCGGGACGGCTTCCCGCCGGTCCTCCTCGATTTCGAGGTCATCGGGCCGATCGCCCGCACGGTCGCCGACCTCGCGACCGCGGCGGCCGCCATCACGGCGCCCGACCCGGGCGAGGCGGCCCGGCCGGGAGCGGGGGCGCTCGCGCAGATCCCGATCCCGTCGCGCAAGCGCATCCTCTACGTCCCGACCTTCGCCGACGCGCCCGTCGACCCGGAGATCGCGGCGAGCGTCGCGGAGGCGGCGGGCCACCTCGCCGCCCTCGGGCACGACGTCGAGGAGGGCCGGAGCTTCACGGCCGCCGACCGGATCAACGCCCTCTGGCCGGTCTTCGGACAGGTCGGCATCGCCTGGCTGATGGGGCGCTTCGCGGGGCGGGAGGACGAGCTCGGCCCCGACATCCGGGCCATCGCGGAGGCGGGGGCCGGCGTGCCGGCGACGGCCTATTTCGATGCGCTCGAAGCCGCCGTCGCGGTGCGCGCGGCCATGGCGGCCTTCTTCGGCGCCTACGACCTCCTCCTCACGCCGAGCGCCGCCGCGCTTCCCTGGACGGCCGACGCGACGCATCCGACGTCGATCGCGGGCCGCCCGGTCGGGCCGCGCGGTTCGGCGATCTTCACGGGCTTCGTCAACGCGGCCGGATGTCCGGGCATCTCGATCCCGTGCCGGCCCTCGGCGGCCGGCCTGCCGATCGGCTTCCAGCTGGTCGGGCCGTGGGGCGCCGACGAGGTGCTGATCGGCCTCGCGGCCGGCTACGAGGCCGCCCATCCCTGGCCGCTCCTCTGGGATCGGCACGGATCCGGGCTCGGCCCGGGCTAGAGGCCGCGGGCGTCGCGACTTGCACGCCCGGCGCCGCCCTGCCATTCCCGGCCGCGGAAACCCGCCGTGTCTCGCCCGCGTCTCGCCCTCGAGCTCCTCTCGCTCGCGCTCCAACGCTTCGTCCTGCACGACGGCTGGGCGATCGCGAGCCACATCGCGCTCTCTGCGCTGACGTCGCTGTTCCCGTTCCTCATCCTCATCACGGCGCTGGCGCCCAACTTCGGCTCGGCGCCGCTCGCCGACGAGGCCGCGAACATCATCCTCGAGGCCTGGCCCAAGGAGGTCGCGGGGCCCATCGCCTGGGAGGTCCACAACGTCCTGACGCAGACGCGGCGGGACGCGCTCACGGTCGGGCTCGTCTTCGCGATCTACTTCTCGTCGTCGGGCGTCGAGAGCCTGCGCGTCGGCCTGAACCGCGCCTACGGCATCCGGGAGGTCCGCGCCTGGTGGGTGACGCGCCTCGAATCGGTCGCCTACGTGATCTTCGGCGCGGTCGCGATGCTCGGCTTCGCCTTCCTGGTCGTCCTCGGACCGCTGATCTGGCGCTTCGTCGCGGAGGTCGCGCCCGCCATCGCGCCGTTCGGCGCCACGGTCGCGATCCTGCGCTTCTCGATCGCGACGATCCTCATCATCGGCGCGCTCGGGGTGGCCCACAAGTTCGTGGCCGCCGGCCGCAGGCGCCTCAAGGACATCGTGCCCGGCATCGTGACGACGCTCGTGCTCTGGCTCGTCGGCGGCCTCGGCTTCGGCTGGTACCTCGACAGCTTCGCGCGGGCCTACGTCACGACCTATGGCGGGCTCGCGACCGCCATGGTGGCGCTCGTGTTCCTGTACTGGCTCGCCGCCATGTTCCTCTTCGGCGGGGAGGTGAACGGCACCATGATCGCCGCGCGGCGCCTGAAGCTCGGGCCGAACCCGGACCCGGCCAAGCTGAACGCCCTGATCGAACTGCCCTGATCCCGGCGTGACGCCGCCGCCCGCGCGGCGTAGATCCCCGGCCACCGGCCCAGACCGGATCAGACGGGGGAGAGACGATCTTGGACGACGGCGAGTTGTTCGCGACGGTGCGGTCGCGCCTGTTCACGGCCGTGATCGGCGACGTGATGGATACGCTGGGCCTCGTGCGCCAGTTCCTGCCCCCGGAGATCCGGGCGCTGCGCCCCGACATGACGATCGTGGGCCGGGCCATGACGGTGCTGGAGGCCGATTGCGTCGGCGACACGGTCGTCCACGCCAACCGGCAGGACGGGTTCGGCCTCATGTTCCGGGCGCTGGACGAGCTGCGGCCCGGCGAGGTCTACATCTGCACGGGCTCGTCGCCGACCTACGCCCTGTGGGGCGGCCTGATGTCGACCCGGGCCAGGCTGCTCGGCGCGGCGGGTGCCGTGCTCGGCGGCTTCCACCGCGACACGCGCGAGATCCTGGACCTCGGCTTCCCCGTCTTCTCGACCGGGGCCTATGCGCAGGACCAGCGGCTCCGCGGCCGCGTGATCGACTATCGCTGCCCGATCGCCTTCCCGAACGGCACGCGCGTGGACGCCGGCGACCTCGTGGTCGGCGACGTCGACGGCGTCCTGGCGGTCCCGGCCGGGCACGTGGAGGAGGTGATCCGCCTCGCGCTCGAGAAGGTGGAGGGCGAGGCCATGGTCCGCACGATGATCGAGCGGAACGAGACGACGGGCGCCATCTTCGAGAAGACCGGCATCATGTAGTCGTCGAGGCCGAGCGCGATCCCGGGGCGGCCCGGCGGCCGCCCCGGGATGGCGTCACGAGACGCCGCGCCCTCCATCCGCGCCGAAGATCTGGCCGGTCGAGAAGGAGGCTTCGTTGGAGGCGAGGAGCACGTAGAGCCCCGCGAGCTCCGCCGGCTGGCCGGGTCGTCCCATGGCGGCCTTCGAGCCGAAGGCCGGCAGCTCGTCCGGGAACTGGCCCCCCGCGGGCTGGAGCGGCGTCCAGACCGGGCCGGGCGCGACCGCGTTCACGCGGATGCCCTTCGGGCCGAGCTGCTTGGCGAGCGACTGGGTGAAGTTCGCGTTCACGGCCTTGGTCGACGCGTAGGCGAGAAGGTCCTCGCCGGGGTCGGCCGCGTTGATCGAGGTCGTGTTGATGATCGCCGAGCCCGGCTTCAGGTGCGCCATCGCGGCCTTGGTGATCCAGAACGGCGCGTAGACGTTCGTCTTGAAGGTCTGGTCGAACTCCTCGGTCGAGATGTCCGTGATCGACTTGCGCGGCCGCTGGAACGCCGCGTTGTTGACCAGGATGTCGAGACCGCCGAGCTCCCGGGCCGCGTCCGCGACCAGCTTCTGGCAGAACGCCTCGTCGCGGATGTCGCCCGGCAGCGCCACGCCCTTGCGGCCGGCGGCCCTGACGAGGGCGATCACCTCGCGGGCATCCTCCTCCTCGGCCGGCAGGTAGTTGATGGCGACGTCCGCGCCCTCGCGGGCGAAGGCGATGACGGCCGCGCGCCCGATGCCGCTGTCGCCGCCGGTCACGAGCGCCTTCCGGCCGGCGAGCCGACCCGATCCCTTGTAGCTCTCCTCGCCGTGGTCCGGCTTCGGGTCCATGCGGGCCGCGAGCCCGGGCCAGGGCTGCTCCTGCCTGGCGAAGGGGGGCTTCGGGTAGCGCGTTGTCGGATCGCGCGGCGCGGCCGCTCCGGGCTGCGCGGTATCGGCCGCGCGCGCGGCCGCCGGCACGGCGAGGGCCGCGGCGACGCCGGTCCCGATGCCGAGGAGCGCGGTGCGGCGCGAATGGTCGAAGGTGTCGGTCGTCATGGTGATCCCGCCTGGCGGCCCGTGGGCCCATGCGGGATCAACGTGAGCCGGACCCGCCCGTTGCGGCGGCGTCGGGCCGCAGTGCGGCGTCGGGGTTCAGGATCGGGTCGCGAGCCAGATCACGTGGCGGGTGCCGCGCTTGCCGCGATCGGCCTTCACGCGATGGTCCGCGACCTGGAATCCCACCCGGCGGAGCCGGGCCGCGAAGGCGGCGTCGGGGGCGGCCGACCAGACGGCCAGGATGCCGCCCCGGCGCAGCGCGGCGCGCGCCAGCCCGAGGCCGGCCATGCCGTAGAGACCGTCGTTCGCCGCGACCGTCATGGCGTCCGGGCCGTTGTCGACGTCGAGCAGGATGGCGTCCCAGGCGCCGAGCTTCGCCGCGATCAGCCGGGCCACGTCGGCCTCGACGACCTGCGCCCGCGGATCGTCCAGGCAGGGTCCGAACACGGGCGCCAGCGGCCCGCGCGCCCAGCGGACGACGGCCGGCACGAGTTCGGCGACGGTGACGCGGCTGTCGGGGCCGAACGCCGCGAGCGCCGCGCGCAGCGTGAAGCCCATGCCGAGACCGCCGATCAGGACGGAGGCCGCCCTGCGGCCGCCCAGCCGCTCGGCCACCAGGGTCGCGAGCGCCTCCTCCGAGCCGAAGAAGCGGGAATTCATGAGCTCGGCCCCAGCGAGCCGGATCGAGTACTCGTCGCCCCGTCGCGACAGCTTCAGCTCGCCGCCGCCGGGCAGGGCGGCGGTGTCGAGCTGTTCCCAGGGGATCACGGACGCGGATCGGGCGAACCGCGGCGCGCGCCTAGGCGCGCCGCGCGACGCGTCAGCCGCGCTGCCCGATATTCGCGTAGTCGCGCTTGTCGGCGCCGACATAGAGCTGGCGGGGACGCCCGATTTTATGGGACGGGTCCTCGATCATCTCCTTCCATTGCGCGATCCAGCCGACCGTGCGGGCGAGCGCGAACAGCACCGTGAACATCGAGGTCGGGAAGCCCATCGCCTTCAGGGTGATGCCCGAATAGAAGTCGATGTTCGGATAGAGCTTCTTCTCGATGAAGTACTCGTCCTTCAGGGCGATCTGCTCGAGTTCCATGGCGACGTCGAGCAGCGGGTCGTCCTTGATGCCGAGCTCCGCCAGCACCTCGTGCGTCGTCTTCTGCATGATCTTGGCACGCGGGTCGTAGTTCTTGTAGACCCGGTGGCCGAAGCCCATGAGGCGGAAGGGATCGTTCTTGTCCTTCGCCTTGGCGACGTATTTCGCGACGTTGTCGGGCGTGCCGATCTCGCCCAGCATCTTCAGGGCCGCCTCGTTGGCGCCGCCATGGGCCGGTCCCCACAGGCATGCGATGCCGGCCGCGATGCAGGCGAAGGGGTTGGCGCCCGACGAACCCGCGAGACGGACCGTCGAGGTCGACGCGTTCTGCTCGTGATCGGCGTGCAGGATGAAGATCCGGTCCAGCGCCCGCGAGAGCACCGGATTGACCTTGTAGTCCTCGCACGGCACCGCGAAGCACATGTTCAGGAAATTCGACGCATAGTCGAGGTCGTTCTTCGGGTACACGAAGGGCTGGCCGATCGAGTACTTGTAGGCCATGGCGGCCAGCGTCGGCATCTTCGCGATCATGCGGATCTGCGCGATCAGGCGCTGATGCTCGTCGGAGATGTCGGTCGAGTCGTGGTAGAAGGCCGAGAGCGCGCCGACGGAGGCCACCATGATGGCCATCGGATGCGCGTCGCGCCGGAAGCCCGTGAAGAACCGGGTCATCTGGTCGTGCACCATCGTGTGGCGCGTGACGTTGTAGTCGAACTCCTCCTTCTGCGCGTTGGTCGGCAGCTCGCCGTACAGCAGGAGGTAGCAGGTCTCGAGGAAGTCGCCGTGCTCGGCGAGCTGCTCGATGGGATAGCCGCGGTAGAGGAGGATGCCCTCGTCGCCGTCGATGTAGGTGATCTTCGATTCGCAGCTCGCGGTCGACGTGAAGCCGGGATCGTACGTGAAGGCGCCCGTGCCCGCGTAGAACTTCGAGATGTCGACGACGTCCGGCCCGATGGTGCCGGTGCGGACCGGCAGCTCCAGGCTCTTGTCGCCGACTTGGATTGTGCCGGTCGCCATCGCTCGCCCTTTCGACTGATGACCGGAGCGAGCGGCGGTCCGTCCCGCATCCGGCGCGCCCGGTTGCGGCCGGGCCTTCATGCGATCCGGTATCGGATCGCCGTGGCGCGTTCAAGCGACGGGTTGCGACGCAGCAATGACGGGACGGCCGGCCTGGGCGTCGATGCGGGCGAGGCTCTCGTCGCGCCCCAGCACCACCATCACGTCGAACAGGCCCGGCGAGGTCGCCCGGCCGGTCAGCGACGCGCGGAGCGGCTGCGCCACCTGTCCGAGCTTCGCGCCGACCTCGTCCGCGAAGCCCCGCACGGCAGCCTCGATCGCGGCCGGCTCCCACGCCACCGCGTCGAGCCGCGGCCGCAACGCCGCGAGGCGGTCCCGCGCCGCGTCGTCGACGAGGGAGGCGGCCTTGGCGTCGAGCGCGAGCGGGCCGGGGGCCCAGAGGTAATAGGCGGAATCGAGGAGGTCGACGAGCGTCTTCGCCCGCTCCTTGAGGCCCGGCATGGCCACGAGCAGGCGCGCCCTCACGACGGCCGGGAACGTCGTCCCGAGCCCGCGCGAGGGGCCGAGCACGGGCAGCAGCCCCTCGATCCGGTCGACGAGCTCCTCGTCGCTCGCCGCCCGCATGTAGTGCCCGTTCAGGTTCTCGAGCTTGGCGAAGTCGAACCGCGCGGCCGACCGGCCGACGCTGCCGAGATCGAACGCCGCGACCATCTCCTCGTCCGAGAAGATCTCCTGGTCGCCATGGCTCCAGCCGAGCCGCACGAGATAGTTGCGGAGGGCGGCCGGCAGGTAGCCGAGGTCGCGATAGGCCTCGATGCCGAGCGCGCCGTGGCGCTTGGAGAGCTTCGCCCCGTCCGGCCCGTGGATGAGCGGGATGTGCGCGAACCGGGGCGCGGACCAGCCGAACGCGTCGTAGATCTGCGTCTGCCGGGCGGCGTTGGTGAGGTGGTCGTCGCCGCGGATCACGTCCGTGATCGCCATGTCGTGGTCGTCGACGACCACGGCCAGCATGTAGGTCGGATTGCCGTCCGAGCGGAGGAGGACGAGGTCGTCGAGGTCCTTGTTCTGCCAGGTCACGCGCCCCTGCACGCCGTCCTCGACCGCCGTCTCGCCCTCCTGACGGGCGCGGAGACGGATCACGGGCTTCACGCCGGCCGGCGCCTCGGCCGGGTCGCGGTCCCGCCAGCGCCCGTCGTAGCGCGGGGCGCGGCCCTCGCGCCGGGCCGTGTCGCGCATCTCCTCGAGCTCCTGGGGCGTGGCGAAGCAGCGATAGGCTCGGCCGGAGGCCAGCAGGCTCTCGGCCGCTTCGCGGTGGCGCGCCGCCCGGGCGTATTGGAAGACCACGTCGCCGTCCCAGTCGAGGCCGAGCCAGCGCAGCCCGTCGAGGATCGCCTCGATGGCGGGTTCGGTGGAGCGTTCCCGGTCCGTGTCCTCGATCCGCAGCAGCATCGTGCCGCCCGTCCGGCGCGCGTAGAGCCAGTTGAACAGGGCCGTGCGGGCGCCGCCGATATGGAGGAACCCGGTCGGAGACGGCGCGAAACGTGTGACAATCCTATCGGACATGGAACTCGCGATCGTCGGGGAGGATGCGGGCCCTGGATGCCGCGCGCCGGTCGTCTAACATGGGGCGGCGAGGGACGTTAAGCCACGATGCCGGGAGCGGGACCGAGACGTGCCGCCGCCGCGCTGTCGGCGGGCTCCTTCGCGCGCCCGCTCGCCCGCGCCGCGCCGCCGGACGTCCTGGGCTTCCTGCGGCGCGAGGCGCTGAAGGAGGTCGAGGCGCGCCGCCTCTTCCCCTGGATCGCGGTCGCCTACGGGGCCGGCATCGCGCTCGCCTTCGCGGCGGACGGGCCGCTGTCGCTCTGGCCGCCCGCGTTGGCCGGCGCCGTCGCGGTCGGCGGGGCGATCGCGACGCGGCACCGCCTCGTTCCGCTCGCCTTCCTGATCGGGCTCGCGGCCTTGTTCGCCGGCTACGCGGCCGCTGTCGCCCGCATCGCGCTCGCCGAGGCGCCGGTCCTCGGGCGGACGATCGTCGGCCCGGTCGAAGGCTTCGTCGAGAGCGTCGAGGAGCGGGGCGAGGGGGGAAGGCTCGTCGTCCGGGTGGAGCGGTTCGAGCGGCTGCCGCCCGGCGAGCGGCCCGTCCGCGTGCGCGTCTCGACCAGGGCGCTGGGCGGGGTACGCCCGGGCGACTGGGTCGCCTTCACGGCGCGTCTCCTGCCGCCGCCCGAGGCCGCGAGACCGGGCGGGTACGATTTCGCGCGCGACGCCTATTTCCACGGGATCGGGGCGGTCGGCTCCATCTCGGGCCGGCTGCGGATCGTCGCGGAGCCGCCGGTGGCGCCGGACCTGGCGCTGCGCGCGTCGGCCGCCGTCGACCGGGCCCGCAACACGATGACGGCCCGGATCGCGGGCGCGATCGGCGGCCAGGCCGGGGCCGTCGCGGCGGCGCTCGTCACCGGCAAGCGCGGCCTGATCGACGAGCCGACGAACGACAGCCTGCGGGCGGCCGGCATCTATCACGTCGTCTCGATCTCGGGCCTGCACATGATGCTGGCCGCCGGCGTCTTCTTCTGGCTCACGCGCGCCGCCCTCGCGCTCTCGCCGACTCTCGCGCTCCGCTGGCCCCTCAAGAAGGTCGCGGCCGTGGCCGGCATGGCGGGCGCCACGATCTACTGCGTGTTCTCGGGCGCGGACGTCGCGGCCGAGCGCTCCCTCATCATGATCCTGGTCATGCAGGGCGCGATCCTGTTCGACCGGCCCGCCCTGTCGATGCGGAACCTCGCGATCTCCGCCCTCGTCGTGCTGACGCGCGAGCCCGAGACCCTGCTCGGCCCGAGCCTGCAGATGTCCTACGCGGCGGTGGCGGGGCTGATCGCCCTCGCCGAATGGCACCGGCGCCGTCCGCCCGAGGACGCGTCCGACCTCTGGATGCGCGCCCTCCGGTGGGGCGGCGCCCTGGTCGCCGGCATGATCCTCACGACGGTCGCGGCCAGCATCGCGACGGCGCCCTTCGCGACGTTCCACTTCCAGAACCTCCAGCCCTACGGCGTGCTCGGGAACGCGGTGACGCTGCCCCTCGCGTCGTTCGTGGTCATGCCGGCGGCCGTCCTCGGCTCCGTGCTCTACCCGTTCGGGCTCGATCGCCCGGTCTGGTGGACCATGGGGCTGGGCGTCGAGGCCATGCTGCGGCTCTCCGCCTGGGTCGCGAGCCTCGGCGGATCGGTCGTCACGGTCCCGGCCTTCGGGACGGGTGCGCTCCTGCTGCTCGTCCTCGCGCTCCTCGTCGGCACGCTCTGCATCTCGCGGCTCCGCTGGCTCGCGATCGTTCCGGCCGCGATCGGGCTCGCCGCCGCCTTCGGGCACGGGAAGGCCGACCTCCTCGTCGCGCGGGACGGCTCCGGCCTCGCGGTCCGCGGGGCGGACGGACGACTCCGGGCGGTGGGCAAGGTGCCGGCCTTCACGCTCGAGCAATGGCTGAAGGCCGACGGCGACCCGCGGCGCGCCGCCGATCCGACCCTGCGGACGGGCGCGCGCTGCGACGTGCTCGGCTGCACGGCGAGGCTGGCCGACGGGCGCGTCGTCGCCTGGATCGAGGATCGTCGCGCCTTCGCGGAGGATTGCACCCGGGCGGCCATCGTCGCGAGCCGGCTTGCCGCGCCGCCCGGCTGCGCGGCCCCCCTCGTGCTCGACCGCGGCCATCTGGCCGCGAACGGCGCGAGCGCCGTCACGCTGCGGCCGGGCGGCGCGTTCGCGGTCGAGACCGCCCGCGGCGGGCCGGAGCCGAAGCCGTGGTGGCCGCGGGCCGCGAAGGCCGGACCCGCGA
>JAEUAC010000062.1 GCA_019695455.1 Methylorubrum extorquens
TCGAGGAGCGGGCCTTCTTCCGGGATTCCGACCCGTTCGGATTCATCCTGTTCCGCCGCAACATCGGCTCTCCCGAGGCCGTGCGGGCATTGACGGCGGCCTTGCGCGACTGCGTGGGCCGGACCGACGCGCCCATCCTGATCGACCAGGAGGGCGGGCGGGTGCAGCGCATGGGCCCGCCGCACTGGCCGCGCTACCCCTCCGCCCGCGCCTGCGCGGCGGCGGCGCCCGACCTCGCGGCGCGGCGGTCCCTGGTCCGGGCCGGCGCCCGCCTGATCGCCGAGGACCTGCGGGCGGTGGGGATCGACGTCGATTGCCTGCCCGTCCTCGACGTGCCCGTGCCCGGGGCGCACGACGCGATCGGCGACCGGGCCTACGGCGACGATCCCGAAACGGTCGCGGATCTCGGCCGCGCGGCCGCCGAGGGCCTGCTGGACGGCGGCGTGCTGCCCGTCGTGAAGCACATGCCCGGCCATGGCCGGGCGTCCGTCGACAGCCACCACGACCTGCCGCGGGTGGCGGCCTCCCTGGACGCGCTGCGCCTGCAAGACTTCGAGCCCTTCCGTCGGCTGCGGGACATGCCGCTCGGCATGAGCGCGCACGTCGTCTTCGAGGCGATCGACCCTGACCGGCCGGCCACGACCTCGCCTTCCGTCGTCTCGCGGATCATCCGCGGCGAGATCGGCTTCGACGGGCTCCTGTTCACCGACGACGTCTCGATGAAGGCGCTGTCCGGCGGCTTCCGCGACCGCGCCGAGGCCGCGATCGCGGCCGGATGCGACGTCGTCCTGCATTGCAACGGCGATCTCGCGGAGGCCCGGGAGGTCGCCGCCGGGGTGCCGCGGCTCGCGGGCGATGCGGCGCGCCGGGCCGACACGGCGCTCGCCCGCATCGCGGCGACGCCTCCCGGCATCGACCTTGTGGATCTCCGGCGCGTCTTCGAGGAGGCGCTTGCCCGCGCCGCCTGAGGCCGCGAGTCTCGGCATCCGCGAATCGGCGCGTGCCGCCTCCGGGCGGATCGGGTGGAGTGCATGGCGGGCGGATACGCCTCGGACGGGGAGGACGGGCTGCGGGACGGCGATCCGGCCCTGGTCGTCGACGTCGTCGGCTTCGAGGGGCCGCTCGACCTCCTGCTCGACCTCGCCCGCCGCCAGAAGGTGGACCTGCACGAGATCTCGGTCCTGGCGCTCGTCGACCAGTACCTCGCCTTCATCGAGCACGCGCGGGCGCTGCGGCTCGAACTCGCCGCCGACTACCTCGTCATGGCGGCCTGGCTCGCCTACCTGAAGTCGCGGCTGCTCCTGCCGGCCCCGCCGAAGGGCGAGGAGCCGAGCGCGGCGGACCTCGCGGCCGGCCTCGCCCATCGCCTGCGCCGGCTCGAGGCGATCCGGGCGGCGGCGCGGCTGCTCGAGGCGCGCGAGCGGCTCGGCCGCGACGTGTTCGGGCGGGGCCACGAGCCGCCGCTGCCGCGCGGCGAGCCGGTCTTCGAGGCGTCGATCTTCGACCTCCTCTCCGCCTATGCCCGCCAGCGCCAGAAGACGGCGCGCAGCCACGTCGTCGTCGCGCGCCGGCCCGTCTGGTCGCTGGTGGACGCCCGCGAGGCGGTGGAACGGCTCGTCGGCGGCGCGGCCGACTGGGTCACGCTCGATTCGTACCTGCTGCGCTTCATCGTCGAGCCGTCGATGCGGCCGACCGTGATCGCGTCCGCGCTCTCGGCGGCGCTCGAACTCGTCAAGGACGGCAAGGCGCGGCTCCGGCAGGACGGCGCCTACGCCCCCCTGATGGTCCGGCAGGTCCAGGCGGAGGCCGCCGCCGCATGACGACCCGGCCCGTCCTGTCGCTCGCCATCGACAACGACGCGGCCGATGCCGCCGGCCACGCGGAGGCCGTGCGCCTCGCGGAGGCGCTGATCTTCGCGGCGTCCGCCCCCATGACGGAGGCGGACCTCGCGGCCCGCCTGCCCCGCGCGGCGCGGCTCGACGCCGTGATGGCGGATCTCGGCCGCCTCTATGCCGGCCGGGGCATCCGGCCCGTGCGGGTCGCGGGCGGCTGGGCCTTCCGAACCGCGCCGGACCTCGCCTGGGCGCTCGCGCCCGAGACCGAGCCGCAGAAGCTGTCCAGGGCGGCGCTCGAGGTGCTGGCGATCATCGCCTACCACCAGCCCGCGACGCGCGCCGAGATCGAGGAGATCCGCGGCGTCTCCACCTCGAAGGGGACGCTCGACGCCCTGCTGGAGACGCGCTGGATCCGCATGCGGGGCCGGCGGAAGGCGCCGGGCCGTCCCGTCACCTTCGGGACGACGCCCGCCTTCCTGGCCCATTTCGGCCTCGAGGCGATCACGGACCTGCCGGGGCTGGACGAGCTGAAGGGCCTCGGCTTCGTCGAGGGCCGGTTCCCGGCGGACCTCGACATGCCGATCCCGAACGACGGCGACGCGCTCACGGAGAGCGAGGACCCGCTGGATCCCGACACGATGTCGTTCGTCGCCACCGGCGACGACGAGGCGTGACGGCCGGCCGGGGCCCCGCGGGGCCTCAGAGGCGGAGCCAGGCCGTGGCGCCGAGATACGGGGCCCCGGGCCTCCCGTCGTCCGCCATCGACCAGCCGGCCGAGAGGCGGCCCTGGAGGATGCCGGCGCGCAGCCCGGTGAGGTGCGCGCCGACGCGCCATTCCCGGTACGTGTCCGTCACGTAGGTGCCGATCTCGGGGCCGAGGAACAGCGTGCGGCCGGTCCGGATGCCGGCGGAGGCGCGGGCCCAGACGCTGCCCCGGGCCGAGCTGACGACGGTGCTCGCCGTGACGAGGCTCCAGTCGGTCGGATGGGACCAGAGCTCGCCCTCCGCCCGCAGGCCGTAGCGCGGCTTCGAGAATCGCAGGACCCGGCCGGCCACCGTCAATTGCTCGTGCTGGACCTCGAGCCCGGCCAGCGCCGTCAGGAAGAGGCCCGGCCGATTCCATTGGTGCCCGCCGAGGAGATTCGACTGCGTGGTGAGCCGCCAGGCCGGCAGGCTCGAGTCGCCGAGGCGCACCCGGTCGGGCGTGAGGCCGAAGCCGCCGGACTCGACGGCGACGAAGCCCGTCCGGTCGAGCGACCCCGAGAGGGCCTGCTTGGCGCCGCCGCTCGCGAAGACCGAGCGGCCGCCTTCCAGGCTACCGAACAGGACCACGCGCTGGTCTTCGGGGCGGATGAACAAGGATTCGTCGCGGACCTGGGCCGATCCGGCCCCGAGGGACGCGATCCAGGACACTAGACCGCCCACGCAACGCACTACACCGGACCGCACCACACGCACGCTTCCTGCCACGGCACGATCCTAGAGCCATGTCGGGCCGCGATCCAAGCGCCGAACGAGGCCGTCGACGTTGTTTATACGCAGCGTGTTCGCTTGAGGAGCTTCCCCGCCGGGTCGAACCCTGCGGACTGGCACTCGCATTCGCGCGGTGCCAGTCGTGCCCAGTCGTGCGGCGATGGCGCCAAGCTTTCATCTTGCCGCTTCGCCGGGGCTCGGTGAAGATGTCGGGGTGCGACAGGCGAATCGTGAGGAGGGATGCATGGTCTCTGACGATTTCATCCGGCAGATCGAGGGCTACGGCCTGACGACCGCCACGATCCTCTACGGAATGCCGGACCATCCCTCGCTGCTGCAGAGCTACATCTGGCAGCAATACGATCTCGCCCCGGCCTTCCCGGTGCTGACGCGCTTCCTGGACTTTTGGAAGCGGGAGATCGAGGGGCGGCTGCATTCGGTGAAGGTGGCCCATTGCGGCCTGATCCGGCCGGCCGAGTTCCGGCACGTGAACGGCGTCATGACGCTCCAGTGAGGGGCGGCGCGGCCGGGTGCGGGGCGGGTTTCGGGGCCCGATCGTTGACAAGGCCGCGAGGCAGCGCTAGAGGCCGGCCGTCAATCGAGATGGGTGAGTGACGCGCGGTTCCTTTTCGGAGGAATGCCGCTGCAGTCCTTTTGTCGATGACGTGGCGCCGCGAGGCGTCGCGAAGGACAGGCGAGCGTCGGTGCGCCCGGCGCGGGGAGAGGCATAAGTGGCCCGTATCGCAGGCGTCAATATTCCGACGAACAAGCGCGTCGTGATCGCGCTCCAGTACATTCACGGCATCGGCGCCAAGAAGGCCGAGGAGATCGTCGAGAAGGTTGCCATCCCGGCCGAGCGTCGGGTCAACCAGCTCACCGATTCCGAGGTGCTGCAGATCCGCGAGACGATCGACCGCGACTACATGGTCGAGGGCGATCTCCGTCGCGAGGTCTCCATGAACATCAAGCGGCTGATGGATCTCGGCTGCTACCGGGGCCTGCGCCACCGGCGCCAGCTGCCCGTCCGCGCCCAGCGCACGCACACCAACGCCCGGACCCGCAAGGGCAAGGCGAAGCCGATCGCCGGCAAGAAGAAGTGAGATCGGCCCGCCTCGCGGGCTGACCTCCGCCTCGGGATTGCCCCGGGGACCCCGACCCGGTCCCGCGCCGGGATCGGGCGCCGAACGCGGTTCGGCATCACGCGCCCGGCGAGCCGGGCTGAGCACCTCCGTCCCGAGCGCCTGGCATCACGGGCGCGCCTGAAGGATCGAAACGAGACATGGCCAAGGAAGCAACGCGCGTCCGCCGTCGCGAACGCAAGAACATCGTGTCGGGCGTCGCCCACGTGCACGCCTCGTTCAACAACACGCTGATCACCATCACGGACGCCCAGGGCAACACGATCTCGTGGTCGTCGGCCGGCTCCATGGGCTTCAAGGGCTCGCGGAAGTCGACGCCCTACGCCGCCCAGGTCGCGGCCGAGGACGCGGCCCGCAAGGCGACCGAGCACGGCATGCGGACCCTCGAGGTCGAGGTGTCGGGCCCCGGCTCCGGCCGCGAATCGGCGCTCCGCGCGCTGCAGGCCACGGGCTTCACGGTCACGTCCATCCGCGACGTCACGCCGATCCCGCACAACGGCTGCCGGCCGCGCAAGCGCCGCCGCGTGTGACCCGCGGGAGCGAGACCGCTCCCGCACCCGACCGAATTCGGCGAGGCCGGCGACCCGCGCCGGGCCTCGCGCTCGTCGTCCGAGAGGTACCGCCATGATCCAGAAGAACTGGAAGGAACTCATCAAGCCGAACAAGCTCGAGGTCACGCCGTCGGCGGACCCGAAGCGGACGGCGACCCTCGTCGCCGAGCCGCTCGAGCGCGGCTTCGGCACGACCCTCGGCAACGCTCTGCGCCGCGTGCTCCTGTCCTCGCTCCAGGGCGCGGCCGTGACGGCGGTGCAGATCGACGGCGTGCTGCACGAGTTCTCGTCGATCCCCGGCGTGCGCGAGGACGTGACGGACATCGTCCTCAACATCAAGACGATCGCCATCCGCATGCAGGGCGACGTCGCGAAGCGCCTGACGCTGCGCAAGTCCGGCCCGGGCGTCGTGACGGCGGGCGACATCGGCACCTCCGGCGACATCCACATCCTGAACCCCGAGCTCGTGCTCTGCACGCTGGACGAGGGCGCGGAGATCCGGATGGAGTTCACGGTCTCGGCCGGCAAGGGCTACGTCCCGGCCGAGCGGAACCGCCCCGAGGACGCGCCGATCGGCCTGATCCCGGTCGACAGCCTGTTCTCGCCGGTGAAGAAGGTCTCCTACCGGGTCGAGAACACCCGCGAGGGCCAGGACCTCGACAAGGACAAGCTGACGCTGACCGTCGACACGAACGGCGCGCTGTCTCCCGAGGACGCCGTCGCCTACGCGGCGCGCATCCTGCAGGACCAGCTCTCCGTGTTCGTGAACTTCGAGGAGCCCCGCCGCGAGGAGGCCCAGTCGCTCGCGCCGCAGCTGCCCTTCAACCCGGCGCTGCTCAAGAAGGTCGACGAGCTCGAGCTGTCCGTCCGCTCGGCGAACTGCCTGAAGAACGACAACATCGTCTACATCGGCGACCTGATCCAGAAATCGGAAGGCGAGATGATGCGGACGCCGAACTTCGGTCGTAAGTCGCTTAACGAGATCAAGGAAGTTCTCGCCACCCTGGGCCTGCACTTCGGCATGGACGTTCCCGGCTGGCCGCCGGAGAACATCGACGATCTCGCGAAGCGCTTCGAGGAGCATTACTGATCGGGCGCGGCCTCGCGCCGCGACCCGTGAGCCCCGCCTGAGGCCGGGCTCGCGACGGACTGGATCCCGGCCTCGGCCGGGAAGAGCGGAACCGGCCGGAGTGCCGCCCCGCCCGCCCGGCGCGATCCGGGTCCGACGGACCGGATGCCGGCCTCGCCGGCGGACGGACAACGAACCAACCAGAAGGAACGGCCGTACCTTGGCACGGCG
>JAEUAC010000094.1 GCA_019695455.1 Methylorubrum extorquens
GTGCGGCACGGCGTCGAGCAGGAGCGGCTGGTCCTCGTCGAGTACAACCCCGACTTCGCCGCCCTCCTGGCGCGCCGCTATCCGCGGGCGACCGTCATCTGCGGGGACGCCTACGACCTCCGGGCGACGCTCGCCGACCTGACGGGCGAGGACGGCGAGCGCTTCGCCGGCGTCGTCTCGAGCCTGCCGCTGTTCACCAAGCCGCCGAAGGAGCGCCTCGAGCTCCTGGAGGCCGCCCACGACCTCTGCCGCGAGGGCGCGCCCTTCATCCAGTTCACCTACCACATGGTGCCGCCGCTGCCGGCCCGCTCGTCCCGCTACACGGCGACGGCGTCCGAGCGCGTCTGGCGCAACATGCCGCCCGCCCGCGTCTGGGTGTATCGCCGGGGCTGACCCCGCGGAGCGGGGCGGGCGTCCGGGCCGCCGTAAGGTCCGGCTAGGCACGTTCCCTTACTCGCCCTGAAGCGACGCCGTGCTAGACCGCCGCCGAGAATGACCACCGCTCCCGGGCGGTGCGGCCGGCAGGGAGCGCGGACGTGCGCAAGTATTTCGGAACAGACGGCGTTCGCGGCCGCGCGAACGGCCTCATCACGCCCGACCTGGCGCTGCGACTCGGGCAGGCCGCCGGCCTCATCTTCCGCCGGGGCGCGCATCGGCACAGGGTGGTGATCGGCAAGGCAACCCGCCTGTCCGGCTACGTGATCGAGACGGCGCTCGTGGCCGGCTTCACGTCCGTCGGCATCGACGTGCTGCAGCTCGGGCCCGTCCCGACGCCGGCCGTCGCCATGCTGACCCGCTCCATGCGCTGCGACATGGGCGTGATGATCTCCGCCTCGCACAACCCGTTCGAGGACAACGGCATCAAGATCTTCGGGCCGGACGGCTTCAAGCTCTCCGACGAGACCGAGCGCGAGATCGAGCAGCTGATGGATTCCGACCTCGCCGGCCAGCTCGCCGGCTCCGCCCTGCTGGGCCGGGCGAAGCGGATCGAGAGCGTGGACGCCCGCTACATCGAGTTCGCCAAGCGCACGCTGCCGCGCCGCCTCGACCTGGAGGGGCTGCGCGTCGTCGTCGATTGCGCCAACGGCGCCGCCTACCGGGTCGCGCCGGAGACGCTGTGGGAGCTCGGCGCGGAGGTGATCGCGATCGGCGTCGAGCCGGACGGGTTCAACATCAACCGCGACGTCGGGTCGACGGCTCCCTCGGCGCTGGTCGGGAAGGTCAAGGAGCTGCGCGCCGACATCGGCATCGCGCTCGACGGCGACGCGGACCGCGTCCTCATCGTCGACGAGAAGGGCCAGACCGTCGACGGCGACCAGCTCATGGCGGCGATCGCGACGTCGTGGCGCGAGGACGGCCGCCTGTCGAAGCCGGGCGTGGTCGCGACCGTCATGTCCAATCTCGGGCTCGAACGCTATCTCGGCGGCATGGGGCTCGAGCTCGTGCGGACCTCCGTGGGCGACCGCTACGTGCTCGAGCACATGCGCGAGCACGGCTACAACCTCGGCGGCGAGCAATCCGGCCACATCATCCTGTCCGACTACGCGACGACGGGCGACGGCCTCGTGGCGGCGCTGCAGCTCCTCGCCGTCGTGAAGCGCCTGGGCCGGCCCGTCTCGGAGGTCTGCCACTGCTTCGATCCGCTGCCGCAGGTCCTGAAGAACGTCCGGACGCGCGGCGGCGCGCCGCTCGAGGCCGATTCGGTCGTGACCGCCATCGAGGCCGGGCGGCAGCGCCTCGGCGCGACGGGCCGGCTGCTGATCCGCGCCTCGGGCACCGAGCCCGTGATCCGCGTGATGGCCGAGGGCGACGACGGCACGCTCGTCAACCAGGTCGTGGACGACGTCGTCGACGCGTTGTCCCGCGCCGCCGCCTGACGGCCGACCAAGCATTCGGACCAATCGAGCCGTCCCGCGCCGGAAGAAACGCCGCGTCTTCTTCCGCATCGTGGTTAAGCGTTAAGCTTAAGCCGTCCTTAACCCTTTGGAGCGACATTCACCCCGGTTCAAGTGCGGGTCCCGACGGGCCGCTACATACAAAGGGGTGCCTGTCATGGGCAAGGTGACACGATATGCCGCGTTGGGAGGTCTCCTGGCGCTCCTCGGCTCCGGGCTCGCCGCCCAGGCCGCCGATCTTCTTCCGCCCCCGCTGCTGCCCGAGCCCGAGCCCTTCGTCGGCGTCGCCGGCGGCTGGTATCTCCGCGGCGACATCGGCTTCTCGAACCAGCGCGTCGACAAGCTGCAGAACGCGGCGGCGCCGGCCGACTACATCGTCCTCCAGAAGGGCTTCGACGCGGCGCCGTTTGGCGGCGCGGGCGTCGGCTACAAGTTCAACGACTGGCTGCGCGCCGACGTGACGGGCGAGTACCGGGGCCGTTCGAACTTCCACGGCTTCGACCGGTACGGCGACGGCTCCTCGACCTCGGGCACGGGCTTCGCGACCAACGAGTACACGGGCTCGAAGTCGGAGGTCGTCGGCCTCGCGAACCTCTACTTCGACCTCGGCACCTGGCACGGCTTCACGCCGTTCGTCGGCGGCGGCGTGGGCGTCTCCTGGAACACGATCCACGACTTCCGCGACACGAACGTGCCGACGAACAGCGTCGCCTTCTCGCGCGACACGTCGTTCACGAACTTCGCCTGGGCGGCCCATGCGGGCGTGTCCTACGCGATCTCGCCGAACGTGGCGGTGGAGTTCGCCTACCGCTACCTGAACCTGGGCGATGCCCGGACGGGCGTCGTCTACACCTATCTCGGGCAGTTCGGCACGCCGCGCACCCGCTTCAAGGACATCGACTCGCACGACTTCAAGGTCGGCCTGCGCTGGATGTTCGGCGACGAGGGCTACTACGAGCAGCCCCCGCTCATGCGCCGCAACTGATCGCGGCCCGGACCAGGGAGACGGCGCGGGAGCGATCTCGCGCCGTCTCTTTTCGGATCGACCGGTTGCGTCCGGTGGACCGGATCGCTATACGGGCGACTTGCGCCGGGCTTCCGCCGAACGGCCGAAGCGCCGCGTCCGACATTCCAGTGCGTCAGCATTGACACGAGGCCGCCCCGTCCGGCGGCCTTGCCCGTTTCGGAGAAGGTTCGATGAGTGCGGTGAGAGAGCTCAAGGCTGAGGCCCGCGAGCGGGTCGGCAAGGGCGGAGCCCGGGAAGTGCGCCGGGGCGGCCGCGTTCCGGCCGTGATCTACGGCGGCGACATGGCCGGGCGGGCGATCTCGCTCGACGCCAACGAGACGCGCCACCTGATCTTCGCCGGGCGCTTCCTGACGACGGTGTTCGAGCTGGACGTCGCCGGCGAGAAGACCCGCGTCATCCCGCGCGACTACCAGCTCGACCCCGTGAAGGACACGCCCCTCCACGTCGACTTCATGCGCGTCACGGTCGGCCAGACGGTCGCCGTCGAGGTCCCGGTCCACTTCGTCGACCAGGAGGCCTCGCCCGGCCTGAAGAACGGCGGCACGCTCAACGTCGTGCGCCACACGATCGAGCTGAACGTCCCGACGGACGCGATCCCGACGGCGATCGAGGCGAGCCTCAAGGGCCTCGAGATCGGCGATTCGGTGCACATCTCGGCCGTGACGCTGCCGGCCGGCGTGAGCGCCGTCATCGATCGCGACTTCACCATCGCGACGATCGCCGTCCCGGCCACCCTCGGCGCCGAGGCGGAGCAGGAGGCCGCGGACGTGGCCCAGGCGTCCAAGGCCGAATCCGAAGCGGCCAAGACGGCCGGCTGATCCTCCCCGGGGCGATCCTCGGCCGGCCGATCCCGGCCGGCTGATCCCCGGGCGGCCTGCCGCGCGCCGTCCCCGAACATCCCTGGCGGCCGATGCTCCTCCTCGTCGGTCTCGGCAATCCCGGCGCCCGCTATGCGGGCAACCGGCACAACATCGGCTTCATGGCCGTGGAGGCCATCGCGCGCGCCCATGCCGCGCAGCCCTGGCGCAAGCGCTTCCAGGGCCAGGCCGCCGACGTCGTCCTCGGCGGGAGCAAGGCCGTCCTCCTCAAGCCCGACACCTTCATGAACGACAGCGGGCGCGCGGTCGGCGAGGCGCTCCGCTTCTTCAAGGCCGCGCTGTCGGACGTGGTCGTCTTCCACGACGAGCTGGACCTCGCCCCGGGCAAGCTGCGCGTGAAGGCGGGCGGCGGCAATGCCGGCCATAACGGCCTGCGCTCCATCACGGCGCTCTGCGGTAACGAGTACCGCCGCGTCCGCATGGGCATCGGCCATCCGGGCCACAAGGACCTCGTCCACGGCTACGTGCTGCGCGACTTCGCCCGCGACGAGCAGGCCTGGGTGGACGACCTCTGCCGCGCCTGCGCAGACGAGGCGCCCCTGCTGGTCGCGGGCGAGGATGCGAGCTTCCAGAACCGCGTGCATCTCGCCATGACCAAGCGCGGCTGGAGCTTCGATTGACACGCCCGGCCGGCGTCCCCATTCCACCGCCACACGGGGTCCGTGGAGATCGTGCGGTGAAGAACGTGACGCTGACGTTGTCGGACGACGTGGTGGCGCGTGCGCGGGTCGAGGCGACGAGGCAGGGTAAGAGCCTGTCGCGCTTCGTCTCCGACCTCGTCGATCAACGTGTCGGCCGTCCTCTCGACGGCAAACAGGTGATCGAGCGATTTCTCGGCGGTCCGTTGCTCGACCTGACGGACGAGAACGGCAAGGCACCGACTCGCGACCGGATCTATGATCGGTCCCGCTGAGGTCTTCGTCGACACCAACGTCCTGATCTACGCTCGCGATGCGCGGGAGGCGGACAAGCGGGGGCAGGCGCGAACCTGGCTGCAGGCCATGGCCGAGCGGGAATGCATGCGCCTCAACCTCCAGGTCGTGAACGAACTCACGCGATGGCTTCTGGTCAACGAACGATCCCGCCCCGTCGCGGAGATCCGCAACGAGGTCGAGGGTCTGCATTACCGGGGTGACCGCGGAACCACGGCTGACGAGACCGACCTCGCCTGGGCCATTCGGGCCGAGCGCGGCTTCCAATGGTTCGATTGCCTGCTCCTGGCGGCCGCCGATCGTCTCGGCTGCCGCTACTTCCTCACCGAGGACCTGACGGCCGGCATGCGGTGCGGCTCCGTCACGATCGTCGATCCCTTCCGGACGCTACCGTCCGCCCTCCTGAACCGTTAGGTCCTCGCCATGGGTTTCAAATGCGGCATCGTCGGCCTGCCGAACGTCGGCAAGTCGACCCTCTTCAACGCGTTGACGCAGACGGCGGCCGCGCAGGCGGCGAACTATCCGTTCTGCACCATCGAGCCGAACGTCGGCGAGGTGGCGGTGCCGGACCCGCGCCTCGACGCGCTCGCCGCGATCGCGGGGTCGAAGGAGATCATCCCGACGCGGCTCACCTTCGTCGACATCGCGGGGCTCGTGCGGGGTGCCTCCAAGGGGGAGGGGCTCGGCAACCAGTTCCTCGCCAACATCCGGGAATGCGACGCGGTCGCCCACGTCGTGCGCTGCTTCGAGGACGGCGACATCACGCATGTCGAGGGCGCGATCGACCCGCTCGCCGACGTCGAGACGATCGAGACCGAGCTGATGCTCGCCGATCTCGACAGTCTCGAGCGCCGGGTGGTCGCGCTCGAGAAGAAGGCGAAGGGCGGCGACAAGGAAGCGCGCGAGACGTTCGACCTCGTGTCGCGGGCGCTCGTCCTCCTGCGCGAGGGCAAGCCCGCGCGCTTGGTCGAGCGCAAGCCCGACGAGGAGCGGCTGTTCGATTCGCTCGGCCTCCTCTCGTCGAAGCCCGTGCTCTACGTCTGCAACGTGGACGAGGCGGCGGCCGCGGACGGCAACGCGCTGACCGAGCGCGTCTTCGTGCGTGCGAAGGCGGAGGGCGCGCAGGCGGTGGTCGTCTCGGCCAAGATCGAGAGCGAGATCGCCGTGCTCCCGCCTGACGAGCAGCGCGACTTCCTGGAGGCGGTCGGCCTCGAGGAACCCGGCCTGAACCGGGTCATCCGGGCGGGCTACGACCTCCTGGGCCTCGTCACCTACTTCACCGTCGGCCCCAAGGAGACGCGGGCCTGGACGATCACCAAGGGGCTGCGGGCGCCGCAGGCCGCGGGCGTGATCCACACGGATTTCGAGAAGGGCTTCATCCGCGCCGAGACGATCGCCTACCCGGACTACGTCGCCCTCAAGGGCGAGGGCGGCGCCCGCGATGCCGGCAAGCTCCGGCTGGAGGGCAAGGATTACGTCGTCCTGGACGGCGACGTGCTGCACTTCCGCTTCGCCAATTGAGGGGACCATGCCCGAGATCGCCTTCGAGGACCTGCGACCGGGCGCCGAGACGGTCTTCGGCGGCCTGACCGTCACGGCCGAGGCGATCGCCGCCTTCGCGCAGGAATACGACGCGCAGCCCTTCCACCTCTCCGAGGAGACGGCGAAGGGCACCTTCGTCGGCCGGCAGATCGCGTCCGGCTGGCACACGCTCGCCCTCCAGATGCGGATGCTGGCCGACGGCTGGCTGCTCCGGTCCTCCGGCATGGGAAGCCCGGGCATCGACGAGGTGCGCTGGCTGAAGCCGGTCCTGCCGGGAGACACGCTCCGCGTCCGCCAGACGATCCTCGGGTCGCGGGTCTCGGCGAGCCGGCCCTGGATGGGCGTGGTGCGCTTCCGGTTCGAGACGCTGAACGATCGCGACGAGGTCGTGATGCGGCAGACGAACGCGATCCTGTTCGGCCTG
>JAEUAC010000146.1 GCA_019695455.1 Methylorubrum extorquens
CGAGACGGCCCGGATCCCTCCATGCCGATGATGCCCGCCACCCCCGTCTCCGTGCTCCCGGCCGCCTTCGCGGCGGCCCGGCAGGTCTTCTCGCCGCCGCTCCGCCAGCTCCTCTGGCGTTCGATCGGCTTCACGCTCCTCCTGCTCGGGCTCGCCTGGTGGGCGCTCGTGAAGGGCCTCGGCGCCTGGATGGCCGGCCATCCGCTCGCCGCCGACTATCCGATGCTCGATTCGACGCTGGTCTTCCTGGCCGGCGCCGGGCTCGTCGTCGGCTTCGCCTACATCCTGCCGGCCGTCTCGGCGCTCGTGGCGGGGGCGTTCCTCGACGACGCGGCGCTCGCGGTCGAGACCTCCGACTTCCCGTCCGATCCGCCGGGCCGGCCGATCTCGCTCGGCCTGTCGATCGCCTTCGGCCTGCGCTTCGCGGTGCTGGCGCTGGCCGTGAACCTCGTCGCCCTCCTCCTGATCTTCGTGCCCGTCGTGAACATCGTGGCCTTCTTCGGCGCCAACGCCTACCTGCTCAGCCGCGAGTATTTCGAGATGGCGGCGGGCCGGTTCCGCACGATCGAGGAGGCGCGGCGCCTCCGGCGCGAGAACCGCGCGACGATCCTGGCGGGCGGCGCCGTCATGGCGGGCCTCATGATGGTCCCGATCGCGAACCTGCTGACGCCGCTCTTCGGCATCGCCCTCATGGTCCACCTGCACAAGCGCATTGCCCGGCGGCTGCCCCCTCCCCTATGACCGCCGGGACAGGATCCCCGCCGCCATGCCGTCCAAGCTCGACCAGCTCCGCTCCATGACGACCGTCGTCGCCGATACCGGCGACCTCGCGAGCGTGCGCCGCCTCCGGCCGGAGGATTGCACCACCAACCCGACCCTCCTCCTCAAGGCGGCGGAGCACCCGGAATCGGACGCCCTGGTGGCCGACGCGATCGCCTGGGGGCGGCGCCAGGGCGGCGACCGGGCCGGGCTGGTCGCGGTGGTGGCGGACCGGATCGCCGTCGCGGTCGGGGCGGAGCTGGCCGGCATCGTGCCGGGCCGCGTCTCGACGGAGGTGGACGCCGACCTCTCCTTCGACGCCGACGCCACGGTGGCGACGGGTCGTCGCATCGTCGCCGACTACGCGGCGCTCGGGATCGGGCGCGAGCGCATCCTGATCAAGGTCGCGGCCACTTGGGAGGGCATCGAGGCGGCCCGCCGGCTCCAGCGGGAGGGGATCGACTGCAACGTGACGCTGGTCTTCTCGCCCGTCCAGGCCATGGCGGCCGCCGAGGCGGGCGCGTTCCTCATCTCGCCCTTCGTCGGCCGCATCCTCGACTGGCACGTCAAGCAGGGCGGCGGCCCCTACACGGCCGAGACGGACCCGGGCGTGGACTCCGTGCGGGCGATCTACGCGGCCTTCAAGGCGCATGGGGCCGGGACGGTCGTCATGGGTGCCTCGTTCCGCAACGGCGGCGAGGTGGAGGCGCTCGCGGGGTGCGACCGGCTGACCGTCTCGCCCGCCCTCCTCGACGCGCTCGCGGCGGACGAGGGCGAGCTGCCGCGCCGGCTCAGCCCCGGCGCGCCGGGCGCGCACCCGGCCTGGCGGCGGGACGACGAGCGGAGCTTCCGCTTCGCCCTGAACGAGGACGCGATGGCGACCGAGAAGCTGGCCGAGGGCATCCGGCAATTCGTGCGCGACCTGCGACAGCTCCGCGCGATCGTGGCCCGCAAGCTGGAGGCCGACGCCCCCGCGTGAGGCCGCGCACGACGAAGGTCGCGCTTTCGTCGTCTGTCATCGTATTGTCATCCGGCTGTCACCCGGGCATCGTGCGCGGCGATCAACACGAGACGGACCGACGAAGGTCCCGCCCCGCAGGGAAGAACGCATGACTTCGATCATCCGAAAGGCCGCCCTCGCAGCGGTGGGCCTGGCGCTGGCCACGCCCGCGCTGGCGCAGACCGAGCTGCAATGGTGGCACGCCATGACGGGCGGCAACAACGACGTCGTCGTCCGCCTCGCCGACGAGTTCAACGCCGCCCAGAAGGACTACAAGGTCGTGCCCTCCTACAAGGGCTCCTATCCGGACACGATGAACGCCGGCATCGCGGCGTTCCGGGCGAACAACGCCCCCGCGATCCTGCAGGTCTTCGAGGTCGGCACCGCCACCATGATGTCGGCCCGCGGCGCCGTGAAGCCCGTCTACCAGCTGATGGCGGACGCCAACGAGCCCTTCGACCCGAAGAGCTACCTGCCGGCCATCACGGGCTACTACTCGACGGCCAAGGGCGAGATGCTGTCCTTCCCCTTCAACTCGTCCTCCATGGTCATGTGGGTGAACAAGGACGCGCTGAAGAAGGCCGGCATCGCCGAGCCCCCGAAGACCTGGCCCGAGGTGTTCGACGCCGCCAGGAAGCTGAAGGCGACCTCGAACCCGCAATGCGGCTTCTCGAACGCCTGGGCCACCTGGGCCAACATCGAGCAGCTCTCGGCCTGGCACAACAAGCCGCTCTCGACCAAGGCCAACGGCCTCGACGGCTTCGACACCGTGCTGGAGTTCAACGCCCCCCTCCAGATCAAGCACCTGCAGACGCTGGTCGACCTGCAGAAGGACAAGATCTACGACTATTCCGGCCGCACCAACGCGGGCGAGGGCCGCTTCACGTCGGGCGAATGCGCGCTCTTCCTCACGTCGTCCGGGTTCTACGGCAACGTGAGGGGCAACGCGAAGTTCGACTGGGCGGCCGTGCCCATGCCCTTCTATCCGGACGTCCAGGGCGCCCCCCAGAACTCGATCATCGGCGGCGCCTCGCTGTGGGTCATGGGCGGCAAGTCGGCCAACGAGTACAAGGGCGTGGCGAAGTTCTTCGCGTTCCTGTCCGACACGGACCGGCAGGCGAAGCTCCACCAGGAATCCGGCTACCTGCCGATCACCCGCGCGGCCTACGAGAAGACCAAGGCCTCTGGCTTCTACGAGAAGAACCCCTCGCTCGAGACGGCCCTGATCGAGCTCACCAACAAGGAGCCGACCGAGAACTCCCGCGGCCTGCGGCTCGGCAACATGGTGCAGCTGCGCGACGTCTGGGCCGAGGAGATGGAAGCCGCCCTCGCCGGCCAGAAGGGCGCCAAGGAGGCGCTCGACGCCGCCGTGACCCGCGGCAACGCCATGCTCCGCCAGTTCGAGCGCACGGTCAGCCGGTAAGGTCTCGGCTCCGATGGCTCGTCGCGCGATGCCGTCTCCCCTCGCGGGAGACGGCGGCCCCGGCATGGGCCGGAAGCCGTGGAGGAGTTCGCGCCCGGCGCGGCCCGCCTCCGTCGTCGCGTCGCGCCGACATCGTCTCCCCGGAGGGGAGACCGACGATTGCAGGACGGCCTGAATGGAAAAGCGCGCCGTCTTCGGCAATCGGCTCCTGCCCTACGGGCTCCTCGCCCCGCAGGTCGCCATCACGCTGATCTTCTTCTACTGGCCGGCCACCCAGGCGGTCCGGCAGTCGTTCCTGCTCGAGGACGCGTTCGGGCTCGGGTCCGAGTTCGTCTGGTTCGAGAACTACCGCACGCTGTTCTCCGATCCGGGCTACTACAGCACGCTCTGGACGACGATCGTGTTCTCGACGTCCGTGACCGTGGTCTCGCTCTCCTGCGCGCTGCTGCTCGCCGTGATGGCCGACCGCGAGATCAAGGGCGCGACGGGCTACCGCACGCTCCTCATCTGGCCCTACGCGGTCGCGCCCGCGGTGGCCGGCGTCCTGTGGATCTTCATGCTCGACCCCTCGCTCGGCACGATCGCCCAGGGGCTGCGGCGGCTCGGGATCGACTGGAACCCGCGGCTGAACGGCACGCACGCCATGACGCAGGTCGTCCTGGCCTCGGCCTGGAAGCAGATCTCCTACAACTTCCTGTTCTTCCTGGCCGGCCTCCAGGCCATCCCGAAGAGCGTGATCGAGGCCGCCGCGATCGACGGCGCCCGGCCCTGGCGCCGCTTCTGGACGATCATCCTGCCGCTGCTGTCGCCGACGACCTTCTTCCTGATCGTCGTCAACATCGTCTACGCCTTCTTCGAGACCTTCGGCACCATCGACGCCATGACGGGCGGCGGGCCCGCCAAGGCGACGGAGACGCTGGTCTACAAGGTCTACGCGGACGGACGGCTCGGCGGCGACCTCGGCGGCTCGGCCGCGCAATCGGTCATCCTCATGCTCATCGTGATCGGCCTGACGGCCGTGCAGTTCCGCTTCGTCGAACGCCGGGTGACGTATTGATGGCCAGCATCCGTCGAGCGGTCCCGCGCGGCCGCGGCGCCCCGACGGGGAGCCCGGCCCGTGGTTGAGCGCAAGGGCGCGCTGGCGCGCCTCCTCCCCCACGCGGTGCTGCTGATCGGCGTCGCGATCGTCGCCTTCCCGGTCTATCTCGCGATCATCGGGTCGACGCACGAGAACGCCGTGATCGCCAACGGCCAGATGCCGCTCTGGCCCGGCACGACCGCGTTCGACACCTATTACCGCACCATCTTCGTCGGGGCCGGCCGCACCACGCGGGAGCCCGTCTCGACCATGCTCCTCAACTCGCTGACCATGGCGCTGCTGATCGCGGTCGGGAAGATCGCGATCTCGATCCTGTCGGCCTATGCGGTGACGTATTTCCGCTTCCCCGGCCGCATGGCCTTCTTCTGGCTGATCTTCGTCACGCTGATGCTGCCCGTGGAGGTCCGCATCTACCCGACCTACAAGGTCGCGGCCGATCTCGGCCTGCTCGACTCGATGGCCGGGCTCACGCTGCCCCTGATCGCGTCGGCGACCGCGACGCTCCTCTTCCGGCAGTTCTTCATGACGGTGCCGGACGAACTGGTCGAAGCCTCGAAGATCGACGGAGCGGGCCCGTTCCGGTTCTTCAAGGACACGCTGCTGCCCCTGTCGCGCACCAACATGGCGGCGCTGTTCGTGATCCTCTTCATCTACGGCTGGAACCAGTATCTCTGGCCGCTCCTCATCACGACGCGCGACGACATGCAGACGATCGTCATCGGCATCAAGAAGATGATCGTGACGTCCGACGCCCTCACCGAGTGGCAGGTCGTCATGGCGACGGCCGTCCTCGCCATGCTGCCGCCGGTCTTCGTCGTCGTCGCGATGCAGAAGCTCTTCGTCCGCGGCCTCGTCGAGACCGAGAAGTGAGCGGCACCGGCCCGCTCCCGTCCTCGCCCGCGCGGCCCGGCCCCCCACCCGAGATGACCTGATGGCCTCCGTCACGCTCACCGACGTTCGGAAAGTCTACCACGGCGGCGTGGAGGCCGTGCGCGGCATCTCGTTCGACGTGCCGGACGGGTCCTTCTGCGTGCTGGTCGGCCCGTCGGGCTGCGGGAAGTCGACCCTGCTAAGGATGATCGCCGGGCTCGAGACGATCTCGTCCGGGACGGCCAGGATCGGCGACCGCGTCGTCAACGACGTCGAGCCGTCCGAACGCGACATCGCGATGGTCTTCCAGAACTACGCGCTCTACCCGCACATGAGCGTCTACGACAACATGGCCTACGGGCTCCGCAACCGCGGCACGCCCAAGGCCGAGATCGAGTCGCGGGTGCGCGACGCCGCCCGCATCCTGGACGTGGAGCCCTTCCTCGACCGGCGCCCGAAGCAGCTGTCCGGCGGCCAGCGCCAGCGGGTCGCCATGGGGCGCGCCATCGTGCGCAAGCCCCAGGTCTTCCTCTTCGACGAGCCGCTGTCCAACCTCGACGCGAAGCTGCGCGTGCAGATGCGGGTGGAGATCAAGCGGCTGCAGCGCGCGCTCGGCGTCACCTCGATCTACGTCACGCACGACCAGGTCGAGGCGATGACGCTGTCCGACCAGCTCGTCGTCATGAACGGCGGCTGCGTCGAGCAGATCGGCACGCCGACCGATCTCTACCGGAAGCCGGCGACCCGCTTCGTGGCGGGCTTCCTCGGCTCGCCGGCCATGAACATCATGCCGGCCACCATGGAGGACGGGGCCGTCTCGGTGGGCGGCGTCCCGATCCGCATCGCGGGTCCCCACGGCGCGCGCGCCGTGGGGACCCGCGATGCGGATCGGGACGCCGCCCACCGAGACGGCCCCGTCCTCCATG
>JAEUAC010000175.1 GCA_019695455.1 Methylorubrum extorquens
GGCCCGCGTTCTGCAGCACCAGGACGTCGTCCGGTCCGACGTCGAGGTCGGGATCGTCGATCCGCTCCGCCATGTCGGGGATCGAGGAGAAGACCACCGCCCGGCCCTCGTGGACCAGGAGCGTCGGCGTCGCGGCCGAATGCTTGATGAGGGCGCCGCGGGGCGCGAGGTTGCCGCGCAGCACCGCCATGGCGCCGATCGGCTTGATCGGGTCGGCGGGCGAGCGGATGACGGTCTGCCCCGGCACCTCCTCGGCCGCCGCCACGGCGTCGCGCAGCGTGCCGCCCGCGACCGTCGGGGCGTCGAGGTCGAGGAGGTCGCCGAGCTCGCGCATCAGCTTCGGCATGCCGCCCGCGTGGTGGAAATGCTCCATGTAGTGGTCGCCGGACGGCTTCAGGTCGACGAGGACCGGAACCTCGCGGCCGAGCTGGTCGAAGGCCTCGAGGTCGAGGTCGATGCCGACGCGGCGCGCCATGGCCGTCAGGTGGACGAGCCCGTTCGTCGAGCCGCCGATCGCCTGCAGGACGACCTGCGCGTTGCGAAGGCTCGCCGCCGTGACGAGCGCGCTCGGGCGCGGGCCGCCGGTGCGCGCCATCTCGGCCGCCCGTCGCCCGCTCGCCTCGGCGATGCGGATGCGCTCCGCATGGGGAGCCGGCACGGTGGCCGAGAGCGGCAGCGACAGGCCCATGGCCTCCGTGATGCAGGCCATCGTGGAGGCCGTGCCCATGACCATGCAGGTGCCGACGGAGGGCGCGAGCCGGCCGTTCACGACCTCGATCTCGACCTCGTCGATCTCGCCGGCCCGATGCTGGCCCCAGAGGCGGCGGCAATACGTGCAGGCGCCCAGCACCTCGCCCTTGTGGTGGCCGACGACCATGGGACCGACCGGGATCACGATCGTCGGCAGGTCGGCGGACGCCGCCGCCATGATCTGCGCCGGCAGCGTCTTGTCGCACCCTCCGATAACGATGACGGCGTCCATGGGCTGGGCGCGGATCATCTCCTCCGTGTCCATGGCCATGAGGTTGCGCAGGTACATCGAGGTCGGATGCGCGAAGCTCTCGTGGATCGAGATGGTGGGGAAGACCATCGGCATGGCGCCGGCCAGCATGACGCCGCGCTTGGCGGCCTCGACGAGCTGCGGCACGTTCCCGTGGCAGGGGTTGTAGTCGGAATAGGTGTCCGTGATGCCGACGATCGGACGGTCGAGCGCGTCGTCCGTGTAGCCCATGGCCTTGATGAAGGCCTTGCGCAGGAAGAGCGAGAACCCGGCATCGCCGTAGCTCGTCAGTCCCTTTCGCAGCCCGCTCGCCATGGTCGTCCTCCCGCCGGATCGGCCGGCTTTGCGGAGGTTGTTCGCCGTCGCGGGCGGATTGTCAATAAATCCCGGCCCTATCGACGATCGGCCGGCGTGAGACCCCGCCGCACGCTCACGTTGGTCCTGGCGCCGTCTGCCCCGAGACGGGCATCCATCAGTATTATTGACAATCCGATGCGCGTGCGATCCTGTCCGGCCAACGAGAAGGGCAAGGGGAGGACACCATGACGAAGAGACTCGCAGGAGCGGTGCTCGGGCTGGCGTTCGCGGCCGCGGGGTCGGCCGGCGCCGCGGAGCCGAGCCAGATCACGATGTGGTCGAACTGGCCGGACGAGCCGGCGAAGCGCGACTGGGTGTCGGCGCGCGTCAAGGACTTCGAGGCCGCCAACAAGCAATGCACGGTGAAGCTGAGCTTCATCCCGAAGGCGGACATCTACACGCAGGCGAAGTCCGCCGTGCGCACGGGCCAGGCGCCCGACATCTTCTACATGGAGCCGGACCAGCCGGAATTCCTCGCCGGCGGCTTCCTGGAGCCGCTCGACGGCCACATCGATCTCGCCGGCCTCGAGGATTGGGCGAAGCCCGCCTGGACCTCGAAGGGCAAGGTCTACGGCCTGCCGGTCGAGGCCTATACGGTCGAGCTCTACTACAACAAGGATGCCGTGAAGAAGGTCGGCGTGGACGTGCCCGCCTCCTTTCAGCTGAGCCAGGCGGGCTTCCTCGATCTCGTGAAGAAGGGCGCCGCGGCCGGCATCACGCCCGTCTCGCAGGGCGTGGGCGACCGTCCCTTCCCGGGCGGCCTGCTCCTGTTCGAATCGCTGCTGCGCAAGCTCGGCCGGGAGGATTACGGCCGGCTGCTGTCGGGCGAGCTGTCCTACAAGGACCCGCGGGTCGCGTCCGTGATGACGTGGTTCCGGGAGCTCGTGGACGCGGGCGCCTATCCGAAGAGCTTCGCGACGCTGAAGCTCGGCGAGTCGCACTACTACTTCTACCAGAAGCCCGGCGCGCTCACCTTCCCGGATCCGAGCTGGTTCACGGGCCGCGCCTTCGCGCCGCCGGAGAGCGGCGGCATGCCGGCCGACTTCCCGCTCGGCATCATGCAGTTCCCGGCCATGGACGAGGGGGCGTGCCCGACCTGCAAGACGCTCGCGGTCGCCGGCAGCTTCGTCATGTATTCGCGCGGCAAGAACAAGGATTGCGCCGGCGCGCTGCTCAAGTCCATGGCGACGGTCGACAACGGGACCAAGTGGATGGAGCAGGTCTCCCTCCAGACGGGCCTGAAGTCGGACCCCGCCAGGATCAAGTCGCCGCGCGAGGCGTATTTCGGCGAGCTGAACGCCCGCAACACGAACGTGAGCTACTTCTTCGGCACGCCACTGTTCCACTACCGGGCGAAGTGCGCGGAGACGTTCACGCAGGTCATGAACAACGCCTTCCCGGCCGGCCTGATCAGCGTCGGCGAGGCGGCGGACAAGATGGACGCCGCCTGCAGGAAGAGCAGCTGACGCCCGTGACCCGTCTCGCGCTCATGCCGGCGCGGGCCGGCACCCCGGCTCCCGATCGCGCGCGGACCCCGGCCCTCGCCGGGGCGGGCGGGGAGGCGGGTGCGACCGGAGGGAGGCGGATCCGTGGCCTCGACGTCTAGTCTCGCGGCCGTCCCGGCGGCGCCGGCGGCGGAGCGCGCCGCGCCGCGCCGGATGACGGATCCGCGGCGGGCGAGCCTGCCCGTCCTCGCCGTGTTCCTGGTGCCGGCGCTCGCCGTCTATGCCGGGCTCACGGCCTATCCGGCCTTCCGGACGATCTACGACAGCTTCTTCACCATCGAGGGAATGGAGCGCGTGCCCGTGGGTCTCGCGAACTATCGCGAGCTCCTCGGCGACGAGACCTTCTGGGTCGCGGTCCGCAACACCTTCGTGTGGGCCTTCGTGGCGCCGATCCTCGACGTCGCGACGGGCCTCCTCCTCGCGCTCGCGCTCTATGCCGGCGTGCCCTTCGCGCGCTTCTTCCGCATCGCCTGGTTCACGCCGGTGCTGCTCTCCTACGTGGTCGTCGCGATCCTCTGGATGTGGCTCTACAACTACGATTGGGGGGTCGTGAACGTGGCGCTGCGGGCGGTCGGGCTCGACGGCCTCACGCGCTCCTGGCTCGGCGACCCGAACACGGCGCTCGCCGCCGTGATCGTGACGCATGCCTGGAAATGGGCCGGCTTCAACATGGTCGTGTGCCTCGCGGCCATCCATTCGCTGCCGTCGGAGGTGCTGGAGGCGTCGGAGCTCGACAATTGCGGCTGGGGGGCGAAGCTCGTCCACATCATCGTGCCGATGCTGCGGCCGACGCTCCTGAACCTCTACGTGCTCGCCTTCATCGGCAAGATGAAGGTGTTCGACCTCGTCTGGATCATGACGGGCGGCGGCCCGCTCTGGGCCACCGAGACCGTGTCGACCTACGTCTACAAGCGCGCCTTCAACTGGAACACGTTCGACCTCGGCTACCCGTCGGCGATCGCGGCCGTGTGGTTCGGCGTCGTCTGCGCGGCGGTGCTGCTGTTGAACCGCGTGTTCAAGTCCAAGGAACGGCTGGAATACTGATGGCCGCAGCAATCGCCCGCCCGGCGCCGTCGCGCTCGCCGCTGCCCCGCCTCTTCGGACGCGGCGGACTCGCGCTCGTGATCGGGGCGTACACGGTCTACACGCTCGGGCCGTTCCTGTGGCTCGCCACCATGTCGGTGCGGACCACGGGCGAGATCTCGGCCGATCACTACGCCTGGCCGCGGCCGTTCCACTGGGAGCAGTTCCGGGTCGCCTGGGTCGATTCCGACTTCGCGACCTATTTCTGGAACTCGACCATCGTGGTCGTGACGGCGGTGGCCGTGGTGACGCTGGTCGGCGCGGCGGCCGCGCACGCGCTCGCCCGCTACCGCTTCGCCGGCAACCGGCTCGTCTACGGCATCCTGTTCTCGTCGATCATCTTCCCGCCGCAGATCACCCTGATCTCGCTCTACCAGATCCTGGTCGACTACAACCTCTACAACAGCCTCGTCGGCCTGACGCTGGTCTACATCTCGCTGCAGCTGCCGCTCACGGTGTACCTCCTGGAGGGGTTCTTCGCCCGCATCCCGCAGGACCTGTTCGATGCCGCCAAGATGGACGGCTACGGCGACCTCGAGATCTTCCGGCGCATCGTCCTGCCGATCGGCATGCCGGCCATCGCGACGACGCTCATCCTGAACTTCATCCAGCTCTGGAACGAGTTCCTGTTCGCGGTCGTGCTCATCACCGATCCCGAGAAGCGCACCCTGCCGATCGGCATCCGAGCCTTCATGGGTGACCATTTCCAGGACATCGGCATGATCGCGGCCGGCGTGATGATCTCCGTCGTGCCCGTCATCCTCGCCTACGCGTTCTTCTCCGAGAAGCTCATCCGCGGGATGACGGCCGGGGCCGTGAAGTGACGTCGGCTGCCCGCACGCTCCTTCCCATCGTCATGCCGGGGAGAGCCCGGAGGGCTCGTCCCGCAGCACGCACGACCGTCCCGCGTGCCGCGGGACGCGGCATGACGGGCCATGGTGCCGTAGGGCGCCTCAGCGACAAGGGTACCTGATGGCCGTCGTCCAGCTCGACAGGATCTGCAAGCGCTACGGGGGCGGCGGGCCGCCGGCGGTCGACGACGTCGACGTCACGATCGGCGACGGAGAGTTCATGGTCCTGCTCGGGCCGTCGGGCTGCGGCAAGTCGACGACGCTGCGCATGATCGCGGGGCTCGAGACCATCTCGTCCGGCACGCTCTCGATCGACGGGCGCGTCGTCAACGAGGTGCCGGCGAAGGACCGCGACATCGCCATGGTGTTCCAGTCCTACGCGCTCTACCCGCACATGACGGTGGCCGAGAACCTGTCCTTCGGCCTGCGCCGCCGCAAGACGCCCGCGCCCGAGATCGAGCGGCGGGTGCGCGAGGTCGCCGAGATCCTGGGCCTCGCGCCCTATCTCGCCCGCAAGCCGCACGCGCTGTCCGGCGGCCAGCGCCAGCGCGTCGCGCTCGGCCGCGCCATGGTGCGCGAGCCGATGGTGTTCCTCTTCGACGAGCCGCTGTCGAACCTCGACGCGGCGCTGCGCGTGAACACCCGCAACGAGCTCATCAAGCAGCATCGCCGGCTGGGCTCGACCATGATCTACGTCACGCACGATCAGGTCGAGGCGATGACCATGGGCACGCGCATCTGCGTCATGAACGGGGGCCGCGTCGCCCAGGTGGGCGCGCCGCTCGACGTCTACTGGAACCCGGCGGACACCTTCGTGGCGCGCTTCCTCGGCTCGCCGCCCATGAACCTCTTCGCGGCGACCCTCGCCGAGCCCGGCCGGGTCGAGGCCGGGGGCCTGCGGTCGCGGCTGACGCGCTGGCGGCCGGACGCGCTGGCGCCGGTCGTCGGGCGCGACGTGATGGTCGGCGTGCGGGCGGAGGACCTGTCGCTCGACCGGGAGGCGGCCGGCCCCGAGGCGGGATCCGTCGCGGGCCGCGTCTTCGCCGTCGAGCCGCTCGGGGCCGAGACGCTGGTCTCCGTCGAGCTCGAGCGGGGCGTCGAGTGCACGGCGCGCCTGTCGCGCGGCGTGCAGGCCCGCATCGGCGAGGCGATCGAGCTCTTCTTTCCGCCGACCGCGACCTTCCTGTTCGACGCGGCCACGACCAGGGCGGTGCCGGCGAGCGCGCCGCTGGGAGCCGTGCATTGACGCTGCGGGTCGGTCTTGTCGGGGCCGGCTGGGTCACGCAGCACCATCTCGCCGGCTGGGCGACGCTCGGCGAGCGCGCGCGCGTCGTGGCCGTGGCGGACCCGTCCGAGGCCGCCCGCGAGGCCCGGGCCGCCTCCTTCGGCATCCCGGGCCGCTTCGCGGACGCCGCCGCCATGATGGCGGCGGGCGGCCTCGACGCGATCGACGTCGCGGCGCCCCGGGCCGCGCATGCGGACCTCGTCCGGCTCGCGGCCTCGCACGGCCTGCCCGTGCTCTGCCAGAAGCCGCTCGCCCCGACGCTCCCGGAGGCCGAGGCCCTGGTGGCCGAGCTCGGCGGGCGCGTGCGCCTGATGGTGCACGAGAACTGGCGCTTCCGGGCCTATTACCGGCAGGCGGCCGCCTGGCTCCGGGAGGGGCTGATCGGCCGGCCCTTCGCGGCCCGCCTCTCCCTGGTCACGAGCGGCACCGTCCCGGATGCGGCCGGCCGCCACCCCGCGCTCGACCGGCAGCCGTTCATGCGCGGCGAGGCCCGCATGCTGGTCGCCGAGGTCCTGATCCACCAGTTGGACACCCTGCGCATGCTGCTCGGCCCCTTGCGGGTCGTGGCCTGCCGCATGAGCCGCACCTGCCCCGACATGCTCGGCGAGGACACGGCCGTGATCGGCCTGGAGGGGCCCGACGGGCTCGGCGTTCAGGTCTTCGCGAGTTTCGCGGCCCATGGCGCGCCGCCGGCGGCCGGCGACACGCTCGAGATCCTGGGACCGGCGGGGGCGATCCGGCTCGACGGGGACGCGCTGACGCTCGCCGGCGCGGCGCCGCGCACGGAGCGCTTCGACCTCGGCGCCTGCTATGCCGGCTCCTACGCGGCGACGATCGGGCATTTCGTCGATCGCCTCGCGGACGGCCTCCCGTTCGAGACCGATCCGGCCGACAACCTCGAGACCCTGCGGCTCGTCGAGGATTGCTACCGGCTCGCGGGCCGGGACGACGCGCGGTGAGCCCGGCCCCGACGCCGCTCCGCCGGGCGGGCGTCGAGGAGATCGTGGCGCGCCTGGAGGAGGAGATCATCTTCGGCCGCCTCGCGCCCGGCGCCCGGCTGACCGAGGACACCCTGATGGCGCGCTTCGGCGCGTCGCGGCACTTCATCCGGCAGGCGCTGGTCGAGGTGGAGCGTCGCGGCATCGTCCGGCGCGAGAAGAACGTCGGCGCGACCGTGCGCAGCTACACGGCCGAGGAGGCGCGCCAGATCTACGAGGTGCGCGAGATGCTGACGCGCCAGGCCGTGCTCATGATGGCGCTGCCGGCCGAGCCGGCGCTGCTCGCCGAGCTCAGGGCCTGCCAGGAGCGCTATCGCGGCCAGGCCGAGCGCGGCGACCTGCGGGCGGCGCACGAGGCGAACGACGCGTTCCACGTCACGCTCTTCGGCGCCTGCGGCAACCCGTACCTGGTCGCGACGCTCGCCGACTACATGAACCTGACCCTGCCCATGCGGGCGAAGAACCTCGCCGACCGGGACGGGCTCGCGCTCTCCATCAGCCAGCACGACCTCATGCTCGACCTGATGGCCGGCCGCGACCGGTGGGCGCTCGCCCAGCTCTGCGTGGATCACATGGCCGCGAGCAAGGCCGACTACCTCGCCCGGATCGAGGCGCGGGCGGGCGCCGCGCCCGACGAGGACGGACCGGCCGCGCGGGGCCGCCGCTCCGCCTGAGCGGGCGCGACCGGCGGCCAGGATGTCGCGCGCCCTTGAACCCGCGGCCAAACGGGGCGACACCCGCGGCGCGGATCCGGCGGCGAGGCGCGCCGTGGGTCCTCCGGGCCAGGCACGCGCGATGACCGACACACCCTCCCTCCGCTTCCACGTCCCGGAGCCCGCGAGCCGGCCGGGCGGCAAGCCGGACTTCTCGAACGTCGTGATCCCGAAGGCGGGCTCCGTCCGCCGACCGGAGGTCGACGCCGCTCCCGAGGAGATGCGCGACCTCGCCTATTCCATCATCCGCGTGCTGAACCGGGACGGCCAGGCGGTGGGTCCCTGGGTGCCCGACCTCTCGCCCGAGGACCTGCTGCGCGGCCTGCGCCACATGATGACGCTGCGCACCTTCGACGCCCGCATGCAGACGGCGCAGCGGCAGGGCAAGACGTCGTTCTACATGCAGCACACGGGCGAGGAGGCGGTGTCCTGCGCGTTCCGCATCGCGCTCGGCCCGGACGACATGAACTTCCCGACCTATCGCCAGGCGGGCCTGCTCATCGCGCACGACTATCCGCTCGTCGACATGATGTGCCAGATCTACTCCAACGAGAAGGACCCGCTGCGCGGCCGCCAGTTGCCGGTCATGTACTCGTCGAAGGCGAACGGCTTCTTCTCGATCTCCGGCAACCTGACGACGCAATACGTCCAGGCCGTCGGCTGGGCCATGGCGTCGGCCATCCGGAACGACCACCGCATCGCGGCCGCCTGGGTCGGCGACGGCTCGACGGCGGAATCGGACTTCCACGCGGCGCTGGTCTTCGCCTCGACCTACCGGGCGCCCGTCGTGCTCAACGTCGTGAACAACCAATGGGCCATCTCGACCTTCCAGGGCATCGCGCGCGGCGGGTCGGGCACCTTCGCGGCGCGCGGCCTCGGCTTCGGCATCCCGGCGCTCCGCGTGGACGGCAACGACTACCTGGCCGTCTACGCGGTCGCCCGCTGGGCCATCGAGCGGGCCCGGCGCAACCTCGGCCCGACGCTGGTCGAATACGTGACCTACCGGGCGGGCGCGCATTCCACGTCCGACGATCCCTCCGCCTACCGGCCGAAATCGGAATCGGCCGATTGGCCGCTCGGCGATCCGCTGCTGCGGCTCAAGCACCACCTCGTCACGATCGGCGCCTGGTCCGAGGAGCGCCACGTCCAGGCGGAGGCCGAGATCCTCGACACGGTGGTCGCCGCCCAGAAGCAGGCCGAGACCTTCGGCACGCTGCATTCCGGCTCGAAGCCGTCCGCCCGCGACATGTTCGAGGACGTCTATGCCGAGCTGCCGCCGCATCTGCGCCGGCAGCGCCAGGAGGTGGGAGTCTGACATGGCCCGCATGACCATGATCGAGGCGATCCGCTCCGCCCTCGACGTCTCGATGGGGAAGAACGACGACGTGGTCGTCTACGGCGAGGACGTCGGCTTCTTCGGCGGCGTGTTCCGCTGCACGCACGGCCTGCAGGCGAAGTACGGCGTGTCCCGCTGCTTCGACGCGCCCATCAGCGAGCTCGGCATCGTCGGCACGGCGGTCGGCATGGCGGCGTACGGCCTGAAGCCGGTCGTCGAGATCCAGTTCGCCGACTACATGTACCCGGCCTACGACCAGATCGTGTCGGAGGCCGCGCGGCTCCGCTACCGGTCGGGCGGCGACTTCACGTGCCCGCTCGTCATCCGCATGCCGACGGGCGGCGGCATCTTCGGCGGCCAGACGCACAGCCAGAGCCCGGAGGCGCTGTTCACCCACGTCTCGGGCCTGAAGACCGTCGTGCCCTCGAACCCGTACGACGCGAAGGGCCTGCTCATCGCGGCGATCGAGGACCCGGACCCGGTGATCTTCCTCGAGCCGAAGCGGCTCTACAACGGCCCCTTCGACGGCCATCACGACCGGCCCGTCACGCCCTGGTCGAAGCACGCGCTCGGCGAGGTGCCCGAGGACCATTACAGCGTGCCGCTGGGCAAGGCCGCGATCCGGCGCGAGGGCGAGGCGCTGACCATCGTGACCTACGGCACCATGGTGCACGTGGCCGAGGCGGCGGTCGCCGAGACGGGCATCGACGCCGAGATCATCGACCTGCGCACGCTGCTGCCGCTCGACCTCGACGCCATCACGGCGTCTGTCAGGAAGACCGGCGCCTGCATGGTGCTGCACGAGGCGACGCTGACGTCGGGCTTCGGGGCGGAGCTCGCCGCCCTCGTCCAGGAGCATTGCTTCTACCACCTCGAGGCGCCCGTGAAGCGCGTCGCGGGCTGGGACACGCCCTATCCGCACGCGCAGGAATGGGACTACTTCCCCGGGCCGGCCCGCGTCGCGGGCGCGCTCCGGCAGATCATGGAGAGCCGCTGATGGCCGAGCGGACGATCAAGCTCCCCGACGTCGGCGAGGGCATCGCCGAGGCCGAGCTCGTCGAATGGCACGTGAAGGTCGGCGACGTCGTCCGCGAGGACGACATGCTCTTTGCCGTCATGACGGACAAGGCGACGGTCGAGATCCCGTCGCCGGTCGAGGGCGAGATCACCTGGACGGGCGGCGAGATCGGCGAGACGCTGGCGATCGGCTCCGCCCTCGTCCGCATCAAGGTGGCGGGCGAGGCGGGAGCGGCCGAGGAGGATGCCGCGCCCACCCCGCCTCGTCATGCCGGGGAGGGTCCGCAGGACCCGTCTCGAAGCACGCAGGACCGTGGTGCGCCGCCGAGTCGGAACCCTGGTGCGTCCTTCGAGACGCCCTCTGCGAGGGCTCCTCAGGATGACGAGGGCGGCGGTGCTCGGGCGACCTCCGCGCCGGCCGCGACGCCGAAGCCGCCTGCGCCAGTCGCCAAGGCCTCGCCGTCGCGCGGGCCCGCGTCGCGGCGATCGCCCGGCGAGAAGCCGCTCGCCTCGCCGGCCGTCCGGCTGAAGGCGCGCGAGGCGGGGATCGACCTGCGGCAGGTCCAGGGCTCCGGCCCCGGCGGCCGGATCGGGCACGAGGATCTCGATGCCTTCCTCACGCGTGGTCCCGAGGGGAGCGGCCCGGCCGGGCTCGCCCGGCGGACGGGCACGACGGACGTCAAGGTGGTGGGCCTGCGACGGCGCATCGCCGAGAAGATGGCGAAGTCGAAGTCGCGCATCCCCCACATCACGATCGTCGAGGAGGTCGACGTCTCGGCGCTGGAGGATCTGCGGGCGGCCCTGAACAGGAAGCCGACCGCCGAGCGGCCGAAGCTCACGATCCTGCCCTTCCTGATGCGCGCCATGGTGCGGGCGCTCGGCGAGCAGCCGAGCCTGAACGCGATCTACGACGACGACGCCGGCATCGTGCACCAGCACGCGGGCATCCATGTCGGCATCGCGACGCAGACGCCGTCGGGCCTCGTCGTGCCGGTGGTGCAGCACGCCGAGGCGCGCGACGTCTGGGGCTGCGCGATCGAGCTCGCGCGGCTGGCGGAGCGGGCGCGAGACGGGACGGCGAGCCGGGACGAGCTCACGGGCTCGACCATCACGATCACGTCGCTCGGCGCGCTCGGCGGCATCGCGACGACGCCCGTCATCAACTATCCCGAGGTCGCGATCGTCGGCGTCAACAAGATGATGGTCCGGCCCGTCTGGGACGGCGCGGCCTTCGTGCCCCGCAAGATGATGAACCTGTCGTCGTCCTTCGACCACCGGGTGATCGACGGCTGGGACGCGGCGGTCTTCGTGCAGCGCCTGAAGGAGCTGCTGGAGACACCCGCCATGCTCTTCATCGAGTCCTGATCGCATGACCGAGATCACCTGCAAGCTCCTCGTCATCGGGGCGGGCCCCGGCGGCTACGTCTGCGCCATCCGGGCCGGACAGCTCGGCATCGACACGGTCGTGGTCGAGAGCGGCCCGCTCGGCGGCTCGTGCCTCAACGTCGGCTGCATCCCGTCCAAGGCCATGATCCACGTGGCCGAGGAGTTCGAGCGCGCGACGCACGCGGCCGCCGGCCGGATGCCGTTCGGCCTCACGGCGGGCCCGCCCGCGCTCGACTTCCCCAAGGCCGTCGAGTGGAAGGACGGCATCGTCGGCCGGCTCACGAACGGCGTCGCGGCGCTGCTGCGGCGGGCCAAGGTGAAGATCGTCCACGGCCGCGCCCGCTTCCGCGACGGCCGCACGGTGGAGGTCGAGACCGAGACCGGTCCGCAGGTGATCCGCGCCGAGACGATCGTCATCGCGACGGGCTCGGCCCCGGTCGAGCTGCCGTTCCTCCCCTTCGGCGGGTCCGTGATCTCGTCCACGGGCGCGCTCGCGCTCCCGGCCGTGCCGGCGAGGCTCGCGGTCGTCGGCGGCGGCTATATCGGGCTCGAGCTCGGCACGGCCTTCGCCAAGCTCGGCGCCAAGGTGACCATCGTCGAGGCGCAGGACCGCATCCTGCCGCTCTACGACGCGGAGCTCACGGGCCCCGTCGCCAAGCGGCTGGGGGAGCTCGGCGTGGAGGTGCTGCTCGGCGCCAAGGCGCGCGGCGCGACGCCGGACGGCCAGGGCCTGCGGGTCGAGACGCGCGAGGGCGAGGACCGGCGCATCGACGCGGACCGGATCCTCGTGACCGTCGGCCGGGCGCCCGTCACGGGCGATCTCGGCCTCGACGAGCTCGTGCTCGACATGAACGGCCGCTACATCCGCGTCGGCGATCGCTGCGAGACGTCGATGCGGGGCATCTACGCCATCGGCGACGTCACGGGCGAGCCGATGCTGGCGCATCGCGCCATGGCCCAGGGCGAGATGGTGGCCGAGATCGTGGCCGGCAGGCCGCGCGCCTGGGACAAGAGCTGCATCCCGGCGATCTGCTTCACGGATCCGGAGATCGTCTCGGCCGGGCTCTCGCCGGACGAGGCGAAGGCGGCCGGGTTCGAGACCAAGGTCGGCAAGTTCCCCTTCACGGCGAACGGCCGCGCCATGACGCTCGATTCCGAGGAGGGCTTCGTGCGCATCGTCGCCCGGGCCGAGACGGGCATCGTGCTCGGCGTCCAGGCGGTCGGCCGCAACGTGTCGGAGCTCTCGGCCGCCTTCGGGCTCGCGATCGAGATGGGGGCTCATCTCGAGGACGTCGCGGGCACGATCCACGCGCACCCGACCCTCGGCGAAGGCTTCCAGGAGGCCGCCCTGAAGGCGCTCGGGCACGCGATCCACGTCTGAGCGGCGCCGTCGCGGCTACCCCCGCGCCTTGACAGGCGCGGGAGCCCGGACCGACATCGCGCGGAAGACGGACGGGAGGAGCCCATGGGCGACAGGGCCATGATCTGCGAGGTGGGGCCGCGCGACGGCCTCCAGATGACGCGCACCTTCGTGTCCACCGAGCGCAAGCTCGCCTGGTGCCGGGCCGAGGTCGCGGCCGGCATCCCGGACATCGAGGTCACGTCCTTCGTGCCGCCGCACGTGATCCCGCAATTCGCGGACGCGGCCGCCGTGGCGGCGGGCGCGAAGGACATCCCGGGCCTGCGGGCGGGCGCCCTCGTGCCGAACCTGAAGGGTGCGGTCCTGGCGCTCGATGCCGGCCTCGCCCGCATCAACTACGTGCTCTCGGCGAGCGAGGAGCACAACCGGTCCAACGTGCGCCGCTCGACGGCGGAATCGCTCGAGGATTTCCGCCGCATCATCGCCGAGCGGGACGCGCGCGGCCTGAAGGGCAAGGTCGCCATCGGCAGCGGCATCGCGACGAGCTTCGGCTGCACCATCCAGGGCCACGTGCCCGAGGAGCGCGCGCCCGAGATCGCGGCCGCTCTCGTCGAGGCGGGCGCGTCCGAGATCATGGTGGCCGACACGGTCGGCTATGCGGGACCGGCGCAGGTGCGCCGCATCATGGCGGCCGTGCTGCGGGTCGTCGGCGACGTGCCGGTCTCGGCGCATTTCCACGACACCCGCGGCCTCGGCCTCGCCAACGTGACGGCGGCCGTCGAGGTCGGAATCCGGCGGTTCGACGCCTCGCTCGCGGGGCTCGGCGGCTGCCCCTTCGCGCCGGGCGCGACGGGCAACATCAACACGGAGGATTGCGCCTTCCTGCTGGAGCGGCTCGGCCTCGAGACCGGCATCGACATCGACGCGCTCGTCCGACTGCGCGAGGAGGTCGAGACCTGGCTGCCGGGCGAGCGCTTCTCGGGCGCGGTCGCGCGGGCCGGCCTGCCGAAGACGTTTCGCCGGGCCGCCTGACCGCAGGCGGCCGCTGACGCCCGGCGGCCTCGCGATCTAGAGCGCGCCGGCCGGCGCGAGCGAGCGGCCGTCGACGAGGCGCTGGTAGGAATAGGGCGCCGGATCGACGAGCGGCGTGTCGCCCGTCGCGAGATCGGCCGCGAGGCGGCCGGAGGCCGGGCCGAGCCGAAGCCGTGGCCGCTGAAGCCGGTCGCGAGCGTCAGGCCGGGGAGCGCCGCCACCTCCGAGATCACGGGCACGGTGTCCGGCGTCGAATCGATGCAGCCGCCCCAGCTCTCCGCGACCTGCAGGCCGGCGAGCGCCGGGTTCGAGGCCGTGAACAGCCCGATCGCCTCCGCCACGAGCTCCGCGTCCGGCAGCGGATCGAGGATGCGCGTCCGCTCGAAGGGCGTGGGGCCGTCGAGGCTCCAGGACGCCCGTTGCAGGAGATTGTCGAGGAAGGAGCGGCCGATCCGCACCTTCAGGCCGGCGCGCCGCTGCCGGTAGGTCGGCAGGAACTGGCGGGCGTAGCGGAGGAGATCCGGCGTGATCTCGACGGTGCCGCGGCCCCGCATGGCGAGCGTGAAGCCGCCGTCCAGCCGCTTCCTGGCGCAGACGCCCTGGGTGCCGAGCGCGCCGGGCCCGATGGCCGGGCCGGGGGTCGTCCGGCAGGCGGTCGCGTCGACGAGGCCGATCGGCAGGTCGATCCCGTGCCGCCGGCAGAACAGCGACGACCACGCCCCGCCGGCGAGCAGCACGGCCTCCGTGCGGATGCGGCCGGCTTCCGTGACGACGGCCGAGACGCGGCCGGCCGTGGTCTCGAGGCCGCGGGCCGCGCAGCCCTGGTGGATGGTGGCGCCGTGGCGCCGCGCGAGATGGGCGAGCGCCGGCACGGCCCGCGAGGGCTCGGCCTTCCCGTCGCTCGGCGTCCACAGCCCCGCGATCCAGCCCTGCCGGTTGCCGGGGAGCCGCGCCGCGAGCTCGTCGCCCTGCAGGATCGTCGAATGGACCTGGTGCTCGCGGGCGCCGTCCGCCCAGGCCTGCCAGCGCGGCAGGTCGTCCGGGTTGTCCGTGCAGAAGAGCACGCCCTCGCGGCGGAAGCCGCAATCGGCGCCCTCGGCCTCCGCCTCGTCCCAGAGCCGCAGGCTCTCGCGCGCCAGCGGGATCTCCTGCGGCGCCCGGCCCTGCTGGCGGCACCAGCCCCAGTTCCGGCTGGACTGCTCGGCGCCGACGCGGCCCTTCTCGACGATCGCGACCTGCAGGCCCTTGCGGGCGAGCGCCAGGGCGGCCGACACGCCGATCACGCCGCCGCCGATGACGACGATTTCGGCGGCCTCGGGCAGGGTCGCGTCGCTCGCGACGGGATCGAGGGGCGGCGACATCAGGTGGCGTAGTCCGGGGCGATGCGGTCGAGCCTGCGGCGGAGCGCCGTCCAGGGGCGCTGGCCCTTGGTCGGGGTGCCGCGGCCGTACTGGCCCGCCGTGTGGGCGCAGACCTCCGCCGGCGGGATGGCGAGCGTCGCGCCCGTCGCCATGGCGGCGACCTGGATGCGGCAGGCCTGGTCCAGGTAGTACATGTAGTAGAACGCCTCCGCGACCGTCTGGCCGACGGTCAGGAGCCCGTGATTGGTCAGGATCATGGCGGGCTTGTCGCCGAGATCCGCCACGATCCGGTCGCGCTCGGCGAAGTCGTCCGCGATGCCCTCGTAGGCGTGGTGGGCGACGTAGCCGTAGAACTCCATCGACATCTGGTTGAGCGGCAGGAGGCCGCATTCGAGCGCCGCGACCGCCATGCCGGCCGGCGTGTGCGTGTGCATGACGCATCGCGCGTCGTGCCGGGCCCGGTGGATGGCCGAATGGATGACGAAGCCCGCGGGATTGACGGTCGCGGTCTCGAAGGGCCCGACGGCCTCGCCGTTCGCGTCCACGACGACGAGGCTCGACGCCGTGATCTCGTCGAACATGAGCCCGTAGGGATTGATGAGGAAGCGGTCGGCCTCGCCCGGCAGTCGCATCGAGAGATGCGTGAAGACGAGGTCGTCCATGCCGAAATGCGCGACGAGCCGATAGGCCGCCGCGAGATCGCAGCGCAGCTCCCATTCCTCGGGATCGGGGACGGCGGCGGGCGGCGGGGCGAGTGCGGCGCTCATGGGGCTCCCTGGACAGGTTCGGCGCGAGACTAGACCGGAACGGGCCGGCGCGTCACACGCCGCCGCCCGTGTTGCTGGTCAGCGCGCGGCGCAGGTCGGATCCGGTCGCGAGCCAGCCGAAGAAGCGCAGGACGTTGAACTCGGTCGCCGCCTGGGCGCCGTCGCCCGCCGCGATCGTCGCGTCCGTGATCAGCACGGGAAAGTACTCGCGGTGGTAGGCATCGCGGATCGTGCTCTCGACGCAGACGTTCGTGGCGCTGCCGCAGACCAGCACGGTCTCGATCCGCCGCGAGGCGAGGATCTGGTCGAGGTTCGTGCCCGCGAAGCCGCTGTAGCGCGCCTTCGGCACGACGATGTCGCCCGGGCCGGGCGCGAGCGCGTCGACGATCGCATGGTCCCAGCCGCCGGGCGTGATCAGCTCTCCGGCCGCTTCGGGGTTGTCGCGCATGTAGCGGAGCGCGTTCGACTTGTGCCAGACGGGCGAGGTCGGCGGCGCGTCGGAGCCGTCCGGCCTGAACCCGTTCTGCAGGTAGACGACCAGCATGCCGGCGGCCCGGCAGGCGTCGAGGAGCCGTCGCGTCTCGGCGATGGCGGGGCCCGTCCCCGTCATGTCGAAGCCGACCCGGTCGAGGTACCCGCCCGGGCTGCAATAGGCGTTCTGCATGTCGACGACGACGAGCGCCGTCCTGTCGACCGTCGCCGTCAGGGGTTCGGGCCGGGTGTCGAGGGTGATCGTCCGCATGACGGCGGTACCGCAAGGGCCGTACCAGCCTGGCTCGGCCGATCCGGTCCAGGGTCGCCGTGCGGCGTGACGAATGTGGATCCTGATCGTCCTGCGCTCGCTCGGCGAGACGCAGCTTCACAGACCGTAGCGCTTGAGGGCGGCGGCACGATCCTCGTCCGAGACGAACTCGCCCCGATCGGCCTCCGCCAAGCCCTCCAGGACGGCGGCCTCCTCCTCGTCCGACATGTCGTACAAGCCCGTCCGGCGGGACTCGATCTCGCGGGCGTAGGCTTCGAGCTCCGCCATGTCCTCTTCGGGCCAGGTCTTCTCGACGCGATCCATCAGGGTTCGCAGCGTCCGTACGGCACCCATGTCGACCTCCGGAGCGCGCCTCAGAGCCGGTCGCGGACGAGGGGGGCGGTCGAGCAATGGATGCCGCCGCCGCCGAGATAGACCTTGTCGTAGGGCACGATGCGGACGGAGATCCCGGCGCGGTCGAGCGTCTCGCGCGTCCGCTCGGACACGCCGTTCGCCATCAGCACCCGGCCGGGCGCGACCGCGAGGCAGTTGATGGTGGAGACGGCGTCGTCGGGGCAGACCTCGATCGTGCGGATGCGCATCGCCGCGAGCCGCTCCAGGAACCAGAACGGGAGCTGCGTCGGATTGATGATGGCCGTCTCGGCGTCGATCATCACGAAGGCGCCGTCGATGTGCAGGCGGTAGCCCGTGAGGTGGACGCGCAGGAGCTCGATCCCGTGCCGCCGCAGCACCTCGTCGAGCTGGTCGACGCCCTCCTCGTTGACGCGGCTCGACAGGCCCACGGCCGCGACCTTGGGCGTGACGAAACAGAAGGAGCCGCCCTCCAGGATGCCCGTGCCGTGGATCGTGCGCAGGATCGGCATGCCGAGGCGGGCGAGCGTGCGCGTGACGGGCAGCTCCTCCCCGCGCCGGATGGGCGGGCCCATGCGGGTCACGATGGCGCCGCCGTCGACCGCGATGACGCTGTCGCGCGTGTAGCAGGACTTCATGCGGCCCGGCGCGACGGCGTCGAGGAAGATCACCTCGACGCCCTCCTCGCGCAGCGCCGCGACGAGGCCGTCGTGCTGGGCCTGCATGGAGTCGAGGGGCGGCACCTCGTCGCCGCGCCAGTACCAGCCCGTCTCGGGGTCGCCGAAGGCGCCGATGCCGGGCAGGCGCTTCGCCGGATCGACCACGCTCAGTTCGTCGCCGGGCCGGTGCATCAGGACCAGCCGGAGCCGGCCGACATCGTTGCTGCAACCCCAGGCGCGCCCCCACACGGCCTCCTGCTCGCCCACGTCCTCGAAGCCGGGCTCCGGCTTCGAGGCGAAGGTCTTGATGAGCATGTTGTAGCGATATTCGCCCTCGGTCATGATCGACATGCCGGCTCCTCCCCGTGTCGCCCGCGCCTCAGCGCGCCCACTCGCCGCGCCGCATGACGGGCTCGGTCCGGCCGTCCGGCAGCACGCCGTCGATGTCGATCGCGGCCGAGCCGATCATCCAGTCGATGTGGATCAGCGACCGGTTGCAGCCATGCGCGACGAGGGCGTCCTCGCCCATCGAGAGCCCGCCCCGGATGCACTTCGAATAGGCCTGGCCCAGCGCGATGTGGCTCGCGGCGTTCTCGTCGTAGAGCGTGTTGTAGAAGAGGAGCCCCGAGGCCGAGATGGGCGAGGAATGCGGCACCAGGGCCACCTCGCCGAGTCGGCGGGCGCCCTCGTCCGTGTCCAGCACCTTGGCCAGCACGTCCTGCCCCTTGCTGGCCGCCGCCTCGACGATCCGGCCCTCCTCGAAGCGCACGCGGATCTCGTCGATCAGCGTGCCCTGGTAGGAGAGCGGCTTCGTCGACGAGACCGTGCCCGAGACGCGCAGCCGGTGGGGCGTCGTGAACACCTCCTCGGTCGGGATGTTGGCGTTGCACAGGATGCCGTTGCCCGCCGTGGTCGCGCCGCCGTGCCATTCGTGCTCGTCCGCGAGCCCGATCTCGAGGTCGGTGCCCGGGCCCGTGTAGCGCAGGGCCGCGAAGCGGCGGCCGTTCAGCTCCTCCGTGCGGCGGCGGAGCTCGGCGTTGTGGGTCGCCCAGGCGCCGACCGGGTCCTCGCGATCCACGCGCGAGGCGGCGAAGATCGCGTCCCAGAGCCGCGGCACCGCCACCGCGTCCGGCTCGCCGGGGAACACGGCCCGCGCCCAGGCCGGAGTCGCGGCCGACACGATCGTCCAGTTGATGGCGAACCCGGCGATCAGCTCGAGCGCGGGCTGATAGGCCTTGGATCGCGCCCGGTTGGCCCGGGCGACGCGGTCCACGTCCTGTCCGGCGAGCAGCGACGGGTCGTCCCCCGCGATCGCGAGCCGGGCGGCGCCGTTGCGGTAGGCGGCCGCCATGCCGTCGTAGAGCCAGCCCGCGGCCCGGTCGAAGGCCTCGTCCGGCGCGTGCGTGAACCGCAGGAGCGAGGCGAGCTCGTCCGTGTAGAGCGTGGTCACGACCGAGGCGCCGGCCCGGTAGGCCTGTTCCGTGATGGCGCGGGCGAGCGGCAGCGCGTCGAGGGGCGCCGTCATGACGAGCTCCTGCCCGGGCTGGAGCCCGAGCCCGACCCGGACCGCGACGGTCGCGAGCCTGTCGAGCTTGGCGGCGTGGTCGGTCGTGTCGAGCGCCTTGGGATCGTGGAATGTCATGGCTGTCTCCTCGGCCGAACGTCGGCCCTCGGCGCGCCGGACGCAACCCGGCTCGGGACCCCGCCGTCTCAGGCGGCCAGCACGCGCCGGATGCCGTCGCGGCCCTCGACGGAGCGCAGGCGGCCCCGGCGGAGCAGGTAGTTCACGTGCGCCAGCGCCTCGCCGAAGGCGAAGCCCGTCTGGTGCGGGTCGAGCACGCGATGGAAGACGAACGGGATCAGCTCGGCCGCGCTGCGCGCCTCGCTCCGCACCGCCTCCACGATCACGTCGCAGCGCTCCGCGTGGTGGGCGAGCATCGTATCGATGCGGGCATGCAGGCCCCGGAAGGGCAGGTCGTGCCCCGGCAGGACCAGCACGTCGTCCGGCACCTCCCGGCGCACGGCCCGGAGCGAGCGCAGGAAGATGCCGAGCGGATCGCCCTCGGGATCGCGCGCGTAGACGCCGACGTTCGGCGAGATGCGCGGCAGGACCTGGTCGGCCGAGAGGAAGAGCTTGTCCGCCTCGCAATGGAGCATGATCTGCTCCGGCGCGTGCCCGCCGCCGGTCAGCACCGTGAAGTCGCGCCCGCCGATCCGCAGCCGCTCGCCGGCGATCACGCGGCGGAACGTCTTCGGCAGGCCCGAGACCATGCGGAGATAGCCGTGGCCGCGCGACATGACGGCCTCCGTCGTCTCGTCGTCGAGCCCGCGATCGGCGTAGAACGCCCTGTACGGCTCGGCTTCCAGCGCGGCCGGATCGAGGTGCAGCACGAGCGCGGTCAGGTACTCGGCCTCGCTCATCTCGAGCGTCAGGTCGTGCCGGTCGCAGAGCCAGCTCGCGAGGCCGACATGGTCCGGGTGGCAATGCGTGACGACGAGCCGGGTGAGCTTGCGGCCGGCGAGCGGGCCCGCGAGGAGCTGCTTCCAGGCCGTGCGGGAGACCCGGTCGTCGATGCCCGCATCGATGGCCGCGACCCCGTCGCCGTCGTCGATCAGGTAGATGTTGACGTGGTCCAGCCGGAACGGGAGCGGCAGGCGGGCCCAGCGGATCCCCGGCGCGACCTCGATCACGGTGCCCGACGCGGGCGCGGCGAGGAACGGGTGCGAGATCTGGAGGTCGGCCGGCTGCGACATGGCGCGGGCTAACCCGCCGCACCCGCGGCCGCAAGCGGGCCGGCGCCGGCCAGCGCCGCGGCGCGCGCGTAGGCAAGCGGACCGTTCGGCGCTAAGGAACGGGCAAGGCCGGACCACGCCCGAGAGGCGGGGCGGCTCGTCGCCCGGTCGCCACGGGCCACGCCAGGGAGAGAGACACGACATGAACGCCCATGCCCACTTCATCGGCGGCGACTGGATCGGCGGCTCCGCGACGCTGCCCGTCATCAACCCGTCCGACGGTCAGGTGATGGCGGAGATCTCCCGCGGCGGCGCGGCCGAGATCGACCGGGCGGTCGGCGCGGCCGAGCGCGCGCTGGACGGCGAATGGGGCGGGCTGGACGCGACCTCGCGCGGTCGCCTCCTCACGAAGCTCGCGGACCTGATCCGGCGCGACGTGGACGAGCTCACCCGGCTCGAGAGCGAGGACGTCGGCAAGCCCACGACGCTCGCCCGCAACGACGCCACGACCTGCGCCCGCTACTTCGAGTACTACGGCGGCGCGGCCGACAAGGTGCACGGCGACACCATCCCGTTCCAGAACGGGTTCACGGTCATGACGCACTACGAGCCGCACGGCGTCGTCGGCATCATCACGCCCTGGAACTACCCGCTGCAGATGATGGGCCGCTCGATCGCGCCCGCGCTCGCCATGGGCAACGCCGTGGTGCTGAAGCCGGCCGAGGACACCTCGCTCACGGCGATCGCGCTCGCCAAGCTCGCCGCCGAGGCGGGGTTCCCGGCGGGCGCCTTCAACGTCGTCACGGGCCTCGGCGAGGAGGCGGGCGCCGCGCTCGCCGCCCATCCGGGCGTGCACCACATCTCGTTCACGGGCTCGCAGGAGGTCGGCACGCTGATCCAGGCGGCCGCGGCCCGCAACACGGTCCCGGTCACGCTGGAGCTCGGCGGCAAGTCGCCCCAGATCGTGTTCGCGGACGCCGATCTCGCCGAGGCCGGCACCGTCATCGTGAAGGCGATCACGCAGAATGCCGGGCAGACCTGCTCGGCCGGCTCGCGCGTCCTCGTCGAGGACAAGATCTACGACAGCTTCGTCGGCGACCTCGCGACGCGCTTCAAGGCGCTGCGCGTCGGCTCCGCCTCGCAGGACCTCGATCTCGGCCCGGTCGTGAACCGGAAGCAGCAGGAGCGCGTGCAGGGCTACATCGACCTCGCGCGCGCCGACGGGCTGCCCGTGCTGGCCGAGGGCGAGATGGGCGGCAACATCCCCGGCGACGGCTTCTACGTGAAGCCGACCCTGATCGGCGACGTGCCGCCGGACCACCGCCTCGCCCAGGAGGAGATCTTCGGCCCCGTCCTCGTCGCCATCCGGGTCAAGGACGAGGCGGAGGCCCTGAAGGTCGCGAACGGCACCGATTTCGGCCTCGTCGCCGGCATCTGGACGGCCGATCTCGGGCGGGCCATGCGCCTGTCCCGCAAGATCCGGGTCGGGCAGGTCTTCATCAACAATTACGGGGCGGGCGGCGGCGTCGAGCTGCCCTTCGGCGGCATGAAGGGCTCGGGCCACGGTCGCGAGAAGGGGTTCGAGGCGCTGTACGGCTTCGGCTCGCTGAAGATGGTCGCCATCAAGCACGGCGTGTGACGTGACCACCGGCGACGACGCGGGCGGAGGCCCGCTCGACGGCCTCCTCGTCGTCGCGCTCGAACAGGCGGTCGCGGCGCCCTATTGCTCGTCGCGCCTCGCCGACGCGGGTGCGCGCGTGGTGAAGATCGAGCGGCCGGAGGGCGATTTCGCCCGGGGCTACGATGCCGCCGTGAACGGGCTCGCGAGCTACTTCGTCTGGCTGAACCGCGGCAAGGAGAGCCTGGTCGCCGACATCAAGGATCCGGGGGACGCGGCGCTCCTGCACCGGCTCCTCGCGAAGGCGGACGTGTTCATCCAGAACCTCGCGCCCGGCGCGGCCGAGCGGGCGGGGCTCGGCTCGCAGGCGCTGCGGCAGGCCCATCCGCGGCTCGTCACGGTCGACATCACGGGCTACGGCGCCGGCCATTCCTACGCGGACATGAAGGCCTACGACCTCCTGGTCCAGGCCGAGACGGGGCTCGCCGGCATCACGGGCCACCCGGCCGGGCCGGGGCGCGTCGGCGTCTCGGTCTGCGACATCGCGTGCGGGATGGCGGCCTATGCGGGCGTGCTCGAGGCGTTGATCGCGCGCGCCCGGACGGGGAGGGGCGCCGCGCTCGCCGTCAGCCTCTTCGACGGCATGGCGGATTGGATGAACGTGCCGCTCCTCTACTTCGAGGGCACGGGCGCCGCCCCGCGGCGGGTCGGGCTCTCGCACCCGTCCATCTGCCCCTACAGCGCCTACGGGACGCGGGACGGGCACCTCGTGCTGATCTCGATCCAGAACGAGCGCGAATGGGCCCGCTTCGCCGCGACCGTGCTCGGCGAGCCGGACCTGCCGGGCCGGCCGGGCTTCTCGACGAACACCGCCCGGGTCGCCAACCGCGAGGCCGTGGACGCGAAGGTCGCCGACGTCTTCGGCGGGCTGACGCGCGAGGCCCTGGCGGCGCGCCTGCGGGAGGCCGGCATCGCCTACGGCTTCGTGAACGAGCTCGCCGATCTCGCCGCCCACCCGGCGCTGCGCCGGGTCACGGTCGAGACCGCGGCCGGCCCGGCCTCGATCGTCGCGCCACCCGTGATCCGCGACGGCGCCGCGCCGCGTCTCGGCGCCGTGCCGTCGATCGGCGAGCATTCCGACCGGATCCGCCGCGAATTCGCCTGAACGGGAGCCGGACATGCCGCGCACGATCCGCGAGGACGACCTGATCGCATCGGTCGCCGACGCCCTGCAGTTCATCTCGTACTTCCACCCGGCCGACTACATCGAGAACCTCGCCGCCGCCTACCGGCGCGAGGAGAGCCCGGCGGCGCGCGACGCCATCGGCCAGATCCTGCGCAATTCCCGCATGGCGGCCATCGGCCGCCGGCCCATCTGCCAGGACACGGGCACGGCGAACGTCTTCGTCCGGATGGGGATCGGCGCCCGGATCGACTCGACCCGCTCGCTCCAGGCGATCGTGGACGAGGGGGTGCGGCAGGCCTGGCGGGCGGAGCGGAACCCGCTGCGCGCCTCGCTGGTCGCGGACCCGCTCTTCGGCCGCAAGAACACGGGCGACAACACGCCCGCGAACCTCCACGTCGAGATCGTGGAAGGCGACACGATCGACGTCCACGTCGCCGCCAAGGGCGGCGGGTCCGAGAACAAGGCGCGCTTCGCGGCCCTGAACCCGAACGATTCCGTGGTCGAGTGGGTGCTGCGCACCGTCGAGGGCCTGGGCGCCGGCTGGTGCCCGCCCGGCCTCGTCGGGCTCGGCGTCGGCGGCTCGCCCGACAAGGCCATGAGCCTCGCGAAGGAGGCCTTGTTCGAACCGATCGACCTGCCGGCCATCCGGGCGCGCGGCCCGGCCTCGCGCCTGGAGGAGATGCGGCTCGATCTCTGCGACCGCATCAACGCGCTCGGCATCGGGGCCCAGGGCCTCGGCGGCCTGACGACGGTGCTCGACGTGAAGATCCGCACCTTCCCGGTCCATGCGGCGTCGCTGCCCGTCGGCCTCATCCCGCAATGCGCGGCGGACCGGCACGTCCATTTCACGCTCGACGGATCGGGCCCGGCGCGGCTCGTGCCGCCCTCGCTCGACCTCTGGCCGGACCTCGGCGATGCGGGCCCGGCGACGGGCCGGCGCGTCGATCTCGACCGGCTGACGCGCGACGAGGTGGCGACCTGGCGGGCCGGCGAGACGCTGCTCCTCTCGGGCCGGCTCCTGACGGGACGGGACGCCGCGCACCTGCGCATGACGCAGATGCTCGCCCGGGGCGAGCCGCTGCCGGTCGATCTCCGCGACCGGGCCATCTACTACGTGGGCCCGGTCGACGCGGTCGGCGACGAGGCGGTCGGGCCCGCCGGCCCCACGACGGCGACCCGGATGGATCCCTTCGTCGAGCCGCTGCTCGCCGAGGCCGGGCTCCTCGTCATGGTCGGCAAGGCCGAGCGCGGGCCGGCCGCGATCGAGTCCATCCGCCGGCACGGCGCCGCCTACCTCATCACGGTCGGGGGCGCGGCCTATCTCGTCTCCAAGGCGATCCGCTCGTCGCGCGTCCTCGCCTTCCCGGAGCTCGGCATGGAGGCGATCCATGAATTCGTGGTGGCCGACTTCCCCGTGACCGTCGCCGTGGACGCGGCCGGGGCTTCGGTCCATCGTGAGGGTCCGTCCCGGTGGCGACGGTCGATTCCCTCGGCCGTGCCCGCCTGACGCGACGGCGGCGCGCTTCCGCATCCCGGCGCGACCGCCGACCAACGAGGATGCGAGGAGGAAGCGATGTTCCGTTCCGACAGCCGGCCCACGCGCCGCCACGCCCTGCTCGGTGCCGCCCTGGGAGCGGGTTCGCTCGCCCTCCTGCGGCCGCGCGATGCGCTCGCGAAGGCGCCCCTCGTCGGCAAGCCGGCGCCCTATTTCTACCGGTTCAAGTTCGGCGACGGCGAAGCCACCATCGTGTCCGACGGCACGCTGCCGCTCGGGGATCCGAACACGAACTTCACGGGCCTCACGGGCGACGAGATGAAGCGCCAGCTGACGGACAACTTCCTGCCCGTCTCGAACGCCGTGCTCGAGCAGAACGTGCTCATCCTGAACACGGGCGACCGCATGGTCCTGTTCGACACGGGCATGGGCGACCTCACGACCTTCGGGCCGACGACGGGCAAGCTCCTCGCCAGCATGAAGCAGGCGGGGATCGACCCGGGCGACATCGACGCCGTCGTGATGAGCCACGCCCATATCGACCATTGCGGCGGCAATTGCGGGCCGGACGGCAAGCCGCACTTCCCGAACGCCCAGTTCTACATCAGCCAGGCCGACTACGACTTCTGGACGGACGAGACCAAGGTGCCGCCGGCCTTCAAGGTCTTCCTCGACACGGCCCGCAAGAACCTGCCGCCGATCCGCGACCGGATCGTGTTCATCAAGGACGGCCAGGAATTCCTGCCCGGCATCACGGCCATGGCGGCGCCCGGGCATTCCGTCGGCCACATGATCTTCAACATCCAGAGCGGCACCAGCCAGATGGCCTATATCGGCGATCTCGCGCATCATCCGGTCCTGCTGCTCGAGAAGCCGCTGACGCAGTTCGCCTACGACACGGACCCGGCGCAATCGGCCCAGACGCGCCTCAAGTACCTGACCATGCTGGCCGAGAAGCGGACGCCGATCCTCGCCTACCACTTCGCCTGGCCGGGCCTCGGCCACGTCGCGAAGCAGGGCGAGGGGTTCCGCTACTTCCCGGCGCCGATGAAGATGGAGATGTGAGGGCTCCCGCCCGCTCCCGCCCGAGGCCGGGAGCCTGGGCGGCCTAGGTCCCGGCCGTGGCCGGGACGAGCGGGCGGGATGATCCCGGTCAGCGCCTGCTCGCCGCCGTGAGCTTGTCGAGCATCTGGCCGGCGATGTCGGCGCAGGCCCGCATGGGCTCCTCCGGCCCGCACCGGACGTCGACCTTCAGGTCGCCGCTCTCCAGCTTGATGTGACCGGCCTTCGGCGGCGGCGGCGGAGGGCCGTCGCGGCGCGGGCCGCCCGGCGGGCCGCGATCGG
>JAEUAC010000263.1 GCA_019695455.1 Methylorubrum extorquens
GCGTCGCGACCCGCGAACGCGGCGGCGACCCCGTCGCGACCGGCGGCTTCGCGGCCACGTCCCCGGCCGTCCCCGCGCCGAGCGCCGTCGTGCCGAAGCCCGCCGAACCCGCCGCGACGACGGCCGAGGGTCCGCGCAAGCCGGTGCGCGTCATCCAGGGCGTCACGCCGCTGAACAGCGGCGGGGCGCAGGCCACGCCCGCTCCCCAGAACAACGAGGCCGCAACCCCGTCGCAATAGCGGACGCGAAAACGCCCCGGGCTCTCACCCGGGGCGCATGGCGGTGGTCGACGATAAGGCGGTCGCGGATCAGGCGGCCTGACGCGCCTCGATCGTCTGGGGCCCGCGTCCGTTGATGGCGATCTGCCGGGGCTTCTTGGCCTCCGGGATCTCGCGCACGAGGTCGACGTGGAGCAGACCGTTCTCGAGCGAAGCGCCGGTCACCTGCACGTGATCCGCGAGCTGGAAGCGCCGCTCGAACGTGCGGGCCGCGATGCCCTGATAGAGGACGTCGGACTTCTTCTCGTCCGCGCCGTTCCGGTCACCCTTGATCGTGAGGGCGTTCTCCTTGACCTCGATCGAGAGGTCGTCCTGGGAGAATCCCGCGACCGCGACCGAGATGCGGTACGCGCTCTCGCCGGTGCGCTCGATGTTGTAGGGCGGATAGGACGGGCCGTTCTCGCCGCCGCCGATCTGGTCGAGCATGGAGAAGAGCCGGTCGAAGCCGACGGTGTTGCGGTAGAGGGGAGCGAGATCGAACTGTCGCATGGCATATCCTCCTGAAAGCGACATGCAGAATGCGGTCCGCCGCGATGGCCGGACCGTGTACCGCCTGGATGGCCGGTACGGGCTTGAGATAGGTGCCTCCCCGAGGTCTTCAAGGGCGGATTCGTAGACTGATGAGACCCACGATCGGGCCGACGGAATGGCTGGAGACCGAGGACAATCCGATGCCGCCGGGCGGGCTCGTCCGGCCCGTGCGGACCCGTGACGGGGTCGAGCTGCGCACGGCGTTCTGGCCGGCGACGGCGAGCCGGGCGCGCGGCACCGTGCTCCTCCTGCAGGGCCGGGCGGAGTTCATCGAGAAGTACTTCGAGGTCGTCCGCGAGCTGCGGGCTCGCGGCTTCGCCGTGGCGACGTTCGACTGGCGCGGCCAGGGCCTGTCCGGCCGCGCGCTCGCGGACGGTCGCAAGGGCCATGTCCGCCGGTTCGACGATTTCCGGATCGACGTGGAGGGCGTCGCGGCGAGCCTGCTGGCGGACGCGCCCGCGCCCCGCGTGGTGCTCGCGCATTCCATGGGCGGCTGCATCGCGCTCGGAGCGGCGGCCGACGGATGGCTGCCCGGCGAACGCCTGGTCGCGAGCACGCCCATGATCGGGCTCAGCCTCGTGAAGCGGCCACGCCTCGCGAAGGCGCTGGCCCGGATCCTCGGCGCGCTCGGCCTCTCGGAGGCCTTCGTGCCGGGCAGCGAGGCGCGCTCGATCTCGACACTGCCCTTCGAGGGCAACCGGCTCTCGGGCGATCCCGTCCGCTACGCCCGGACGGCCCGGATCGCCGAGGCGCTGGGCGCCGGCGCGATCGGCTCGCCGACGGTCGGCTGGGTCCGGGCCGCCTACGAGGCCATGGACCGGCTGGCCCGACCCGGGCTCGGCGCGGCGATCCGCGTCCCGACCCTCCTCGTCGGCGCGGGCGACGATCCCGTCTGCTCGACGCCGGACATCGAGCGCTTCGCCCGCACGCTCGGCCCGCACTGCCTCTACGTGCCGATCGCGGGTTCGCGCCACGAGGTGATGATGGAGACGGACGCGATCCGCGACCGGTTCTGGGAGGCCTTCGACCGCTTCGTCGCGGCGCCGGACGGCGCCTCAGCCGTTCAGGACGTCGAGGATCTGGGCGTGGAGCAGGCGGTCGCCGCAGGCCACGACGCGGCCGCCGGCGGCGGCTGATCCGCCGTCCCAGGCCGTCACGATGCCGCCCGCGCCCTCGACCACGGGGATCAGGGCCACGATGTCGTAGGGCTTGAGGCCGCTCTCGATCACGGCGTCCGCCTGCCCCGCCGCGACCATCGCGTAGCCGTAGCAATCCGTGCCGTACCGGGCGAGCCGCGCCCGGTCCTCGACCCGGCGATAGGCCTCGTCCTCGGCGCCCGCGAACAGCTTCGGGCTCGTCGTCAGGACCGTGGCGTCCTCGATCGCGCGGCAGCGGCGCGTCGCGAGCGGGCGCGCGCCGGCCGGGCCGGTGTAGTGGGCCGCGCCGCCATCGCCCGTGAACCGCTCGCCGATGAAGGGCTGGTGCAGCGTGCCGTAGGCCGGCACGCCGTTCCGCGTGAGCCCGATCAGCGTGCCCCAGAGCGGAAGGCCGGACACGAAGGCGCGCGTGCCGTCGATCGGGTCCAGCACCCAGACGAACTCGGCCTCCTCCCGCTCCGTGCCGAACTCCTCCCCGACGATGCCGTGCTCGGGGAACGCCTCGCCGATCAGCCGGCGCAGGACGACCTCGGCGGCCCGGTCCGCCTCCGTCACGGGGTCGAAGGCGCCGGGGCCGGCCTTGTTCTCGGTGGCGAAGTGCGCCCGGAAGAACGGCAGGATGGCCCGGCCGGACTCGGTCGCGAGCCGATCGACGAACGCGGCGAGATCGACGGGCCTCACGCGCTCGCGCCCGTGGCGAATCGGATGCTGGACGTCATGGCGGGCCCCCTTGCAATTTGTGCGATGCGGAATATGTTGTGCGTCGCAGCGTCGTTCGCGGCGCTGCTGCCCTCCTTGGGCGTTTCCTCCCTAGACTTGGGCCGCTCCTCGGAGCGGCCTTTTTTCTGTCCGGGAGACCGAAGCCGCTCACTCGGCCGCGATCCGCTGCGGTTCGAGCGCCGTGCCGAGGACGGCGATCACGCGCGAGAACGCGGTCCCGAGGTCGCGGGAGAGCGTCGCGAAGCCGGCCGTCGGGGCGAGGCTCGCCTCGTCCATGTAGAGGGAGCGGGCGATCTCGACCTGCAGGGCGTGGCGCCCCTGGGCGGGCACGCCGTAATGCTCCGTGATGAAGCCGCCCGCATAGGGCTTGTTGCGGACCACGCGGTAGCCGAGGTCCCGGAGCACGGTCTCGACGAGGTTCGACAGGACCGGCGCGCAGCTCGTGCCGTAGCGGTCGCCGAGCACGATGTCGGCCCGGGCCGCACCGTCCCGGCCGAGGCCGGCCGACGGCATCGAATGGCAGTCGATCAGGACCACGTGGCCGAAGCCCTCCTCCGTCCGCCGGAGCAGGTTCCGCAGGACGCGGTGATAGGGCTTGTAGAGCTGGTCGATCCGGGCCGCCGCCTCCGCGACCGGGAGGCGTCCGCGATAGATGTCCTGCCCGTCGGCCACGATGCGCGGCACGGTCCCGAGCCCGCCCGCGACCCGCATCGAGCGCGTGTTGCAATAGGGCGGGAGCCGCCCGTCGAACATGCGCGGGTCCAGCTCGTAGGGCTCGCGGTTCACGTCGAGATAGGCGCGCGGGAACCGGGCGCTGAGGAGCGGGGCGCCCAGCGCCGTCACGCCGGCGAACAGCCGGTCCACATGCGCGTCCTCCGAGCGGCGGAGCGCCGTCGGTTCCAGCCGGGAGGCGTCCACGAAGGCCTGCGGGTAGACGTCGCCGGCATGCGGCACGTCGAACACGAACGGCGCGGTCTGCCGGTCCGGCTCGTGCAGCAGGAAGGGCGGCGAGAAGTCGGCCTGCGGATCGGAGCGGTTCAAACGACTCGTCGGGCGGCGGAGGGCGCGGAGACAATGTGGCGTCCCGCTTCCGAACTGTCCACAGGGGGTGTCGTCCACAGGACACGACGGGCCGCGGACACGGCCGTGGTGGGGACCGGGTTCATGCGATATTTACCTCGGTGCCACCAAGTGGCGTCGATCACCGCGTCAGTCTGGGGCCACGCCCACGATGAAGATTCTACTCGCCGAAGACGACAACGACATGCGCCGGTTCCTGGCGAAGGCCCTCGAGAATGCGGGCTTCCGGGTGTCGTCCTATGACAACGGCGCCTCAGCCTACAACCGACTGCGCGAGGAACCGTTCGAGCTGCTGCTGACGGACATCGTCATGCCCGAGATGGACGGGATCGAGCTCGCCCGCCGGGCGACGGAGCTCGATCCGGACATCAAGGTCATGTTCATCACGGGTTTCGCGGCGGTCGCCCTGAACCCGGACAACAAGGCGCCGCGCGACGCCAAGATCCTGTCCAAGCCCTTCCACCTCCGCGATCTCGTCAACGAGGTCGAGAAGATGCTCGCCGCCGCCTGAGGCGCGTCGGGCGCGCGCCTTGGCGCGCGCCGCCCGAGCCTTTAAGGGAGCCGCACAGGCTGCAGGCTCCCCCACGTGCTCCACATCTCGACGCGCGGCGATTCCGCGCCCCTGTCGTTCACGGACGCCCTTCTCGCCGGGCTCGCCCGGGACGGCGGCCTCTACGTTCCCGAACGCTGGCCGACCCTGGACCCCGCGACGATCGCGGGCTTCGCCGGCCGATCCTACGCGTCCGTCGCCGCGGCGGTGCTCGGGACGCTGACGGCCGACGAGAGCCCGGAGGCGGAGCTCGCCCACGCCGTCGAGGCCGCCTACGCGACGTTCCGTCACCCGGCCACCTGCCCGCTCGTCCAGGTCGGCGACAACCTCTTCGTCCTCGAGCTCTTCCACGGTCCGACGCTCGCCTTCAAGGACGTCGCCATGCAGCTGCTCGGCCGCCTCATGGACGGCGCGCTCGCGGCACGCGGCCGGAAGGCGACCATCGTCGGCGCGACCTCCGGCGACACGGGCAGCGCGGCCGTCGCGGCCTTCTCGGGCTCGCCCAACGTCGACGTGTTCATCCTCTATCCGCACGGGCGGGTGTCGGAGGTGCAGCGCCGGCAGATGACCTCCGTCGACGCGCCGAACGTCCACGCCATCGCCATCGACGGCACGTTCGACGACGCCCAGGCGATGGTGAAGGGCCTCTTCGCCGATCCGCGCTTCCGCGACGAGATGCAGCTCTCGGGCGTCAACTCCATAAACTGGGCCCGGGTGGCGGCCCAGTCGGTCTACTACGTCACGGCGGCCGTCGCGCTCGGCGGCCCCGGCCGCCCCGTCTCCTTCTCGGTGCCGACCGGCAATTTCGGCGACGTGCTCGCGGGCTACGTCGCCAAGCGCATGGGGCTGCCCGTCGGCCGCCTCGTGATCGCGACCAACGAGAACGACATCCTGGCCCGGACGCTCGACGACGGCGTCTACGAGGTGCGGGGCGTCGTGCCGACGACCTCCCCCTCCATGGACATCCAGGTCTCGTCGAACTTCGAGCGTCTCCTCTTCGACGCCCACGGACGAGACCCGGCGGCGGTCCGCCGCCTGATGGGCGGGCTCGCCCAGTCCGGCCGCTTCGCGCTCGACGCCGCGCCCCTGGCGGCGATCCGCCGGGACTTCGACGCCCGCGCGATCCGCGAGGGCGACGTCGCCGACGAGATGCGGCGGACCTGGACCGAGGCCGGCTACCTGCTCGATCCGCACACGGCGATCGGCCTGCGGGCGGCGCGGGGCACGGTGGCGGAGGATCCCGCGACGCCCGTCGTGGCGCTCGCGACCGCCCACCCTGCCAAGTTCCCGGACGCGGTGCAGCGCGCGACGGGCATCCGGCCGCCGCTCCCGCCCCACCTCGCCGACCTGATGGACCGGCCGGAGCGGCTGACGCGCCTGCCGAACGACATCGCCGCCGTCGAGGCGTTCATCCGGCGCGAGGCCCGCGCCGTGTCGGGGCGGACAGCATGACCCACCCGACGAACTCCGATCCCGCGGTCGCGATCTCCCGCCTGCCGAACGGCCTGACGGTCGCGAGCGAGACCATCCCCGGGGTGAAGACCGCGACCGTCGGCGTCTGGGTCGCGGCCGGCTCGCGGCACGAGACGGATGCCGAGCACGGCCTGTCG
>JAEUAC010000315.1 GCA_019695455.1 Methylorubrum extorquens
CGAAATCGCGGACGCCTTCGTGGCGCAGGAAGGCCGCCCCCCGATCCCGAGCCACGCCTGACCGAAGGAAGCCGATCATGTCCCTGCGCCTCGAGACCGATCATCGTCGCGTCCCGATCTTCGACGAGATGACGTCTCCCGACATCGCCGCGGCCGTCGCCGCCGACGCGCCCGTGATCGTCGCGCTCGGCGCCATGGAGCAGCACGGCGCGCACCTGCCGCTCTCGACCGACACCTATCAGGGCCTCGACATGTGCCGCCGCGCCGCGGCGCTGCTCGCCCGGGAGGGACTGCCGCTGATCGTCGGTCCCGCCATCCCGTTCGGCCCGCCGCCGTTCCTGAGCGAGTCGCCGCAGGCGCTGCCCGGGACCATCAACATTTCGAACGACACCCTGCGGGTGCTGCTCCAGGACGTCTGCACGTCGCTGATCGGTCATGGATTCCGGCGCATCTACCTGCTGCTCGCGAACGTCGAGAGCGAGTACGCGATGCACGTCGTCGCGAAGGAGCTGACCGAGCGCACGGAGGCGAACATCGTCACCCTGAACTGGCTGATCGGCATCCGGCCCCGCTACAAGGGCATGATGGTCTCGGACAAGCCGCAGGGCCACGGCGGCGAGGGCGAGACCGCCCGCATGCTGGCGACGGCGCCCCACCTCGTCCGGATGGACGAGGCTCGCCCCTATCACCCGAACCTGCCGCGCGAGCCCGACGTGTACGGCGACTTCCTGCCGTATCTCGGCGGCGCGATCGGGCGGTATCGCTTCGACCGCGACGAGTTCCGCGGCATGGTCGACGGCATCACGGGCGATCCGCAGCTCGCGACGGCCGAGACCGGCGAGAAGAGCTACGCGCTGATCGCCGAATGGGTCGCGAGCGCGATCCGGTTCGACGGCCGCCCCTGAGCGGCCGGAGCCGCCCCTGAGCGGCCGGAGCCGCGCTCGCGCCGGTCAACGGTGCCTGTCGGCCAGGCTCGCCAGGAACGTCCACATGACGGTGGCGGCCAGGAAGGCCGTCATCCCACCCGGATCGTGCGGCGGGCTGACCGTGTTCACGTCGAGGATGCGGGACTCGAGCGGCGCCAGCATCTCCAGGAAGGCCAGCCCCTCGTGGGCCTGGCATCCGCCCCAGGTCGGCGTGCACACGCCGGGCGCGACCGAGGGGTCGAAGAAGTCCATGTCGAAGCACAGGTAGACCGGGCGCGCGCCGATGGTCTCGATCACGCGCCGCGCGACCGCCTGGTAGCCGACCTCGCGCAGCTCGCCCATCGTGATCATGCCGTAGCCGAGCTCGGCGCAGAACTCGTAGACGCCGGGCACCATGGTCGGACCGCGCATGCCGATCTGGAAGGAGCGCGCCGCGTCGATGAGGCCTTCCTGCGCCATGTGCCGGAACGACGTCGCCGTGTTGTAGCCCTGGATCGGGTAGGCGTCCGTATGGGCGTCGATGTGGACGATGCAGAGCCCGGGATGGTGGCGCGCCATGGCGCGCACCTGCGGCAGCGTCACGGCCCCGTCGCCGCCCATCGTCACGGCGACGATCCCCGCGCCGACGATCTGGCCGATCGCGGTCTCGATCGCGGAGAAGGACTCCTCGATGAGGCCCGCCGTGACGGGCACGTCGCCGCAATCGATCAGGCCGAGCTGCTGCGGCACGTCGAGGTTGGTGCGCGGATCGTATCGGCGCAGATGCGTCGACATCTCCCGGATCGATCCCGGGCCCATGCGCGAGCCGATGCGGTTCGGATGGGTGCCGCAATCGAACGGGAGGCCGACGACGGCGGCGCGGCAGGCCCGACCGGGCGGCCCGGACGGGGCGCCGAGAAAGGTCTGCGGAGGAACGAAGCCTGTTCTCACGTCACGCTCCCTGTCGCCCCATCCTCGGACCCTCGCGGCCGGGCAGAGGCCGATCCCGGCCGGAGGCGCCCGAGCTCTAACCCGAACGGCGTGCCGCGCGATTTCACGCCTCGACAACCCGCCTTTCCCCATCGGCCAACCCGCGCCGGACCGACCCCGGTAGGATCGGCCGGACCGAAGGCAGGGAGGCGCGGACCATGGACAAGGGTCGGGAGATGAAGATCGGCGTGCTGATCAGCGACGTCGGGGTCCATCCTGCGGCGTGGCTCGATCCCGATGCCCCGCTCGGCGGCGAGGCGAGCTTCCCGTTCTACCTGCGGCTCGCGCGGCTCGCGGAGGCGGGCAAGCTCGACTTTTTCTTCATGGCCGACAGCCTCGCCTCGCGCACCGGCGACATGGCGGGCGTGATGCGCCAATGCACCTACACGGCCCATCTCGAGCCGATCACCACGATGGCGGCGCTGGCGGCCGGGACGGACCGGATCGGTCTCGCCGCGACGATCTCGTCCACCTATTCCGAACCCTACAACGTCGCCCGGCAATTCGCCTCGCTCGACCACATCAGCAACGGGCGCGTGGCCTGGAACATCGTCACGACGGCCTACCCGGCCGCGGCCGCGAATTTCGGTCGCGACATGCAGGAGGACCACGCACGCCGCTATCGGCGGGCGAACGAGTTCGCCGACGTCGTCAACGGCCTCTGGGACAGTTGGGACGACGACGCCTTCGTCCGGGACCGCGCGTCGGGCATCCACTTCGATCCGGAGCGGATGCACGTCCTCGATCACAAGGGCGACTTCTTCGCCGTGAGGGGCCCCTTGAACGTCCCCAGGTCGCCGCAGGGTCGCCCCGTCGCCATCAGCGCCGGCGGCTCGGAACCGGGCAAGGAGCTCGCGGCGCGGACGTCGGAGGTCGTGTTCAGCGTGGACCGCGACCTCGCCAGCGCGCTCGCCTACTACAAGGACCTGAAGGGCCGGATGACGAAGTTCGGCCGTCGTCCCGACGACCTCCTCGTGATGACGGCCCTGAACCCCTTCGTGGGCGAGACCGACGAAGCCGCACAGGACGCGTTCGCTTCCCTGCAGGCGCGCATCCACCCCGATGTCGGGCGTGCGATCCTGTCGGTGGATCTCGATGTCGACCTGCGCGGCCTGCCCATCGACGAGCCGATACCGGATGGGATGCTGCCGGCCAGCACCAACACGACGAAATCCTATTTCGACAAGATGACCCAGGCCATGCGCGATAGACCGATGACGGTGCGCGAGCTCTACGAGGCCGCCGCCGCATCGCGCGGCGGCATGAACGCCGTCGTGGGTTCGCCGCAGACGATCGCCGACCGCATGGAGGAGTGGTTTCGAGCGGGCGCGACGGACGGGTTTATGGTCCGCATTCCGCAACTGCCGGACGGATTGGCCCGCTTCGTCGACCTCGTGGTGCCCGAACTGCAACGCCGCGGTCTCTTCCGAGAGGACTACACGGGGCTCACCTTGCGAGATCATCTCGGCCTGCGGCGCCCGGACACGCCCCGCCTTTGCGAGCCTTCCCATCGGCCAGCGATCGACTGAGGAAGCCCCGATCGACGAAAGGCGGACATGCCCGCCTTCGGCCGGATGCGGTCCGGCCGCTTCGCGCCTCCAGCGGCCGTCCCACCTCGGCGATCCCGAACACCCGGCGGGACCTTCGAGGACTGCGCCGTTCCTCCCTGGTCGCCGATGCGCGCGCCCGACCTCCGCTCCCCGGTCGCTGCCTCGGCCCGGCCGACCGGGCGCGGTCGGCCGGATGGCGTCGGTGGCGTCAGCCTCGCTTCGCGAGGGGGCAGGCGCTCTCGGCGAGCGGCCGGAAGGCCTTCTCGGCCGGGATGGTCGAGACGAGGGAGTAGTAGTCCCAGGGCGCCTTCGACTCGGTCGGCTTCTTCACGCGCACGAGGAACATGTCGTGGATCATCCGGCCGTTCGGCAGGAGCTTGCCGTTGCGGGAGAAGGCGTCCTCGACGGGTAGCTCCCGCATCTTGGCGAGCACCGTCTTCGTGTCCTTCGTGCCGGCGGCCTTCACGGCCTTCAGATAGTGGAGCACGCCCGAATAGACGCCGGATTGCGCCTCGCCCGGCTTTTTGCCGGTCCGCTCCTCGAAGCGCTTCGAGAAGTCTCGCGTGCGATCGTCCATGTCCCAGTAGAACGGCACGGCGAATTGCAGGCCCTGCATCGTGTCGAGCCCGAGGCTGTGCACGTCCGTCAGGAAGGTGAGCAGGCTCGCCAGTCGGGTGCCGGTCTTGTCGAGACCGAACTCGCGGCCCTGCTTGATGGCGCTCACCGTCGCGTCGCCGCCGGAGGCGAGCGCGATGATCTTGGCGCCCGTCG
>JAEUAC010000379.1 GCA_019695455.1 Methylorubrum extorquens
GCGGCATCGCGGCCATGCACTACACCGGCATGGCCGCCTTCCTGGTGCCGGGCCACGTGCATTGGGATGCGGGGCTGGTCGCCGCCTCCCTGGTCCTCGGCGCCGTGCTCGGCGCGGCGGCGCTCGCGACGGCGATCCGGGCCGACGGCCATCGCGGCCGGATCGGCGGCGCCGTCCTGATGCTGCTCGCGATCTGCAGCCACCATTTCACGGCCATGGGCGCGGTCACGATCGTGCCCGACCCGACCGTCGCCATCCCGAGCCATTCGCTGCCGGCGAGCTGGCTCGCCGTGGCCGTTGCGCTCGCGAGCTTCGCCATCCTGCTCCTCGCCGGCGCCGCGCTGGCCCTGGACCTGCGCGACCGCCGCCACGCCGCCCAGGAGGGCGAGCGCCTGCGCAGCCTCGCGAACGCCGCCGTCGAGGGCCTCGTGGTCCTGCGCGACGACCGGATCGTCTCCGCCAACGACAGCTTCGCGGCGCTGGTCGGGATCGGGGCGGCCGACCTGCCCGGCCGGGCCGTCTCCCTGCACCTGTCGGCCGAGATCCTCCGCCGGGCCTGCGCGGCCTCGATGGACCAGCCCGTGGAGGCCGACCTCCTGGCGGCCGACGGGACCGTGATCCCGATCGAGATGATCGTGCGGCCGGTCGAGTATGCGGCCAAGCCCCACCAGGCCGTCGCCATCCGCGACCTGCGCGCCCGGCGCCGCGCCGAGAAGCAGATCCACTACCTCGCCCACCACGACCCGCTGACCGGCCTCGCCAACCGGGCGAGCTTCGCCGCGCGGCTCGACGGCGACCTGCGGGCCGCGGACGCGGCGGGGCGCAAGCTCGCCGTCCTCTGCCTCGATCTCGACCGCTTCAAGGAGGTCAACGACCTCTTCGGCCACGCGGCAGGCGACTCGCTGCTCCAGCGCGTCGCGGCCGCCGTCTCCGCCCTGCTCGGGCCCGACCAGATGATGGCGCGGCTCGGCGGCGACGAGTTCGCGGTCATCATGCCGTGCGACCACGCGGTGTCGGCGGGCCGGCTCGCCGAGGCCGTGATCGCGGCGCTCGGGCAGACGAGCTGGGAGAGCGCCGACACGCCGCCGGCCGCCACCAGCATCGGCATCGCCGTCTTCCCGGACGACGCCCGCGAGCGGACGCTGCTCCTCAGCTACGCCGACACGGCCCTCTACCGGGCCAAGGCCGAGGGCCGCGGCACGTACCGCTTCTACGAGCAGCGCATGGGCAACGAGGTCCGCGAGCGCCGCATGCTCGAGCACGACCTGCGCCACGCCATCGCCCGGCACGAGTTCGAGATCGTCTACCAGCCCCAGACGGCCGTCGGCTCGGGCGAGACGATCGGGTTCGAGGCGCTGCTCCGCTGGCGCCACCCGACGCACGGCTACGTGTCGCCGTCGCTCTTCATCCCGATCGCGGAGGAGAGCGGGACCATCCTGCCCATCGGCGAATGGGTCCTGCGCGAGGCCTGTCGCGAGGCGGCCTCCTGGCCGAACAGGCTCTCCGTCGCCGTCAACGTCTCGCCCGTGCAGATCCACGCCCAGAACTTCGTGTCCCTGGTCCACGAGGTGCTGCTGAGCAGCGGCCTCAACCCGGCGCGCCTCGAGGTGGAGATCACGGAGACGGCCCTGGTCCGCGATCCGACCCGCGCGCTCCACACGCTCCGGCAGCTGAAGGCGCTCGTCCTTCGCATCGCGATGGACGATTTCTGGACTGGCTACTCGTCTCTGTCGAATCTCCGTTCGTTCCCTTTCGACAAGATCAAGATCGACCGGTCCTTCGTCCGCTCGGTCGGCAGCAACGAGCAGACGGCCGCCATCGTGCGCTCCGTCCTCGGTCTCGGCCGCGGCCTCGGCCAGGACGGGAAGGCCGAGGGGGTCGAGACGGAGGAGGAGCTCCGCTTCCTCCAGGCCGAGAACTGCTTCGCGGCCCAGGGCTACCTGATCGGCCGGCCGGGCGCGATCGAGACCTTCTCGGCCGAAACCGGCAAGGAGGCCGGCGACGAGCGGCTGCGGCCCGTCCCGGCCGCCGCCTGAACCCCGCGGCCGCCCTCAGTATCGCTCGAGGTCCCGGCCCTTCACGTCCGTGAGCGGCGTGAGCGACGCTCCCTCCGGCGTGTAGTAGCCCGCGGCCTTCTTCGCCTCGATCTCGACGGAGGCGTCCGGAGGCACGAGCTCCGGCGGGATCGGCACCCGCTCGCCGACCTCGATCCCGGACCCGACGATCGCGTCGTACTTCATGTTGGACATGGACATGAGGCGGTCGATCCGGCGGATGCCGAGCCAGTGCAGCACGTCCGGCATGAGCTGCTGGAAGCGCGCGTCCTGGACGCCGGCGACGCATTCGGTGCGCTCGAAATAGGTGGCCGCCTGGTCGCCGCCGTCCTGCCGCTTGCGGGCGTTGTAGACGAGGAACTTCGTCACCTCGCCGAGCGCCCTGCCCTCCTTGCGGTTGTAGACGACGAGGCCGGCGCCGCCCGTCTGGGCCTCCTTCACGCATTCCTCGATGCCGTGGACGAGGTAGGGCCGGCAGGTGCAGATGTCGGAGCCGAACACGTCAGAACCGTTGCACTCGTCGTGGACGCGGCAGGCGACCGTCTTCGACGGATCGGACAGGGCCTCGACCTCGCCGATGCAATAGACCGTGGCGCCGCCGATCGGCGGCAGGAACACCTCCCTGTCGGGCCGGGTGACGAGCTCCGGGAACATGCCTCCCGTCTGCTCGAACAGCGTCCGCCGCAGGTCGCGCTCCGACACGTCGAAGCGCCGCGCGATCCCCGGCAGCCACCAGACCGGATCGATGGCGATCTTGGTGACGGAGACGTCGCCGTTAGCGTGCAGGATGCCGCCATCCGCCGCGAGCCGGTGCGCCGCCATGGCGGCGAGGATCTCGGGCAGGTTCAGGCGCGCCTTGGTGATGGCGATCGACGGCCGCACGTCCGTGCCGGTCGCGATCGCGTCGCCGAAGACCGAGCCGACGAGGTGGCCCCAGGGATCGAGCGAGACGATGCGCTCCGGGTCGGACCATTGCGGATGCGGGCCGACCGGCACCACCGGATGGGTGTTCCGGAGGTCCGGCCGGGCGAGCGGGTTGAGCGCCCGCGCCGAGATCGCGAGCGCCCGGTACACGGAATAGGAGCCGCCATGCGCCCCGATGGCGTTGCGGTCGGCCGGGTTCGTCACGGAGCCGATGACGGGACCCCGGATGGCCGGATCGGCGGCGCCCCACCGGATCGGGTGACCCGGGACGGCGCCCGGCTCGGGGTGGGACGTGAGCCGGATATGGCTCGTGCGGTTCGGCGTGTTCATCGACGGCAGCCGTGTTGCGGGACCCCGTCCCGTAAGGCGCAGAGTTGGCCCAACGGGTCGGGCGCGTCAAACGGGGTCCGACGGCTCCGAATGCCCCGGCGTCAAGGCGGCGTTAACCATGCGGGCCCGAGAACGGTGCTCCTTGGGAGATCCGGCATGGGGCAGAGTGCGGTGAGCCGGCGGGCGGAGGTGGCCCTCGACGTCGCGCCGCGTGCCGCGCCGGCCCTGGCCTGGACCGGCTTCCGCCGGCCGAAGCCGGACGAGGACGGCGCCGGCCTGCTCGGCGTCATCAGCGAGGCGGCCCATCAGGTGCGCGCCCAGAAGGCCCGCGCCGA
>JAEUAC010000044.1 GCA_019695455.1 Methylorubrum extorquens
ACCGGTTACGAGAACCGACCAAGCGAGCCAAACGCGGCAAAGGAACCATGTCCCCCAGACAGACGATGGATAGGCCGCCGGGCGAGATGGTTCGAACCACGATGGGAGCGCCGTTTCCGGCGGTCCGAACTGGCTTCCCCGTCTATGCAGGCGATCATTAAGCCGACGGACGGATCCTCCGGCACCTGCAGTCTCGGACAGAACAATGCCGGACCAGCCCTCGGGAGACCCTCGGGCTGCCGGCGCATCCGCCGGTTTCCCGGCGGAAGACGAGAACGGTCACCGGCCCGAACGGGGCCGACATCCGTCTGAATGTAGAGACATGGGAAGCCTCTTAACGGCTCGCGGAGCCGCTGCCAAGAGGCGGACCGGACGGTTGCGGCGAAAAGTCAAGCCTTTCGCCGCAACCCGAAGGGTCAGGCCGGCGCCATGACGGAGGCCACGTCCACCTTCACGCCCGGGCCCATCGACGACGAGATCGCGATGCGCTGGATGTAGGTGCCCTTGGCGCCCGAGGGCTTCGCCTTCTGCACGGCATCCGCGAAGGCGCGGATGTTCTCGATCAGCTTGGTCTCGTCGAACGAGGCCTTGCCGACGCCGCCGTGGATGATGCCGGCCTTCTCGACGCGGAACTCCACGGCGCCGCCCTTGGCGCCCTTGACGGCGCCCGCGACGTCCATGGTCACGGTGCCGACGCGGGGGTTCGGCATCAGGCCGCGCGGGCCGAGCACCTTGCCGAGCCGCCCGACGAGCGGCATCAGGTCCGGCGTCGCGATGCAGCGGTCGAACTCGATCGTGCCGCCCTGGATCGTCTCGAGAAGATCCTCGGCGCCCACGATGTCGGCGCCCGCGGCCTTCGCCTCGTCCGCCTTGGCCCCGCGCGCGAACACCGCCACCCGCACCGTCCGGCCGGAGCCGTTCGGGAGGTTGCACACGCCGCGGACCATCTGGTCGGCGTGACGCGGGTCGACGCCGAGATTCATGGCGATCTCGATCGTCTCGTCGAACTTCGCGCCTGCGCGCGACTTCACCAGCGAGACGGCGTCGGTGATGGGATAGAGCTTGATCCGGTCGATGCCCTCGCGGGCGGCCCGGATGCGCTTGCCTTCATGTGCCATCGCGCCCTCCTCAAGCCGCCACTTCGAGGCCCATGGCCAGGGCGGAACCCCTGATCATGCTCATGGCCGCGTCGATCGAATCGCAGTTCATGTCGACCATCTTCTTCTCGGCGATCTCACGGATCTGCGCTTCCGTGATGGTGCCGACGGTCGGGCCCTTGCCGGGCGTCTTCGAGCCGGAGGCGGGCTTCTTGCCGATCTTCAGGCCGACGGCCCGCTTCAGGAAGTAGGCCACCGGGGGCTGCTTCATCTCGAAGGTGAATGAGCGGTCCTGGTAGGCCGTGATGACGACGGGGATCGGCGTCCCCTTCTCCATCCCCTGCGTCTTGGCGTTGAACGCCTTGCAGAATTCCATGATGTTCAGGCCGCGCTGACCGAGCGCGGGACCGATGGGCGGCGACGGGTTCGCGGCACCGGCCGGAACCTGAAGCTTCACGTAGCCCGTGATCTTCTTGGCCATGGGAAATCTCCCGAGAGATCCCCTCCCCGGCTGCCGGCCGGATCGGGGCGGTTCGAAAGTCGCGGTGCGATCCCCTTGACGGCCCGGCTGGCGACCGGACGGGACCTCCCGCGAGGCGACCCGCTCGCGCGGGGTGCCCCTCCCGGTGCGGGAGAGGCCGGGTCACCCGCTCTCGCGGATGATCCGGACGAGGCGGCGGACCGCCTCGAAACCGACGGGGCCCGGCCCCTCGGTGGTCGCCCGGCCCGCGATCGGCCGTCTCCCGCGAGGGGAGACGCGCCGCCCTCGGGGCCGGAAGGCGGGCCTCAGCTCTTCTCGACCTGCGAGTATTCGAGCTCGACGGGGGTCGCGCGGCCGAAGATCGACACGGCGACCTTGAGGCGGGCGCGGGCCTCGTCGACCTCCTCGACCGTGCCGTTGAAGGAGGCGAACGGGCCGTCGGCGACCCGCACCGTCTCGCCGATCTCGAACGAGATCGACGGCTTCGGCCGCTCGATGCCCTCGGCCACCTGGCCCTTGATGCGCTCGGCCTCCGAATCCGGGATCGGAACCGGCTTCGCCTTGTCGGCGCCCAGGAAACCCGTGACCTTCGGCGTGTTCTTGATGAGGTGGTAGACCTCGTCCGTCAGGTCGCACTTCACCAGCACGTAGCCGGGGAAGAACTTCCGCTCGGCGTCGACCTTCCGGCCGCGCCGGACCTCGACGACCTTCTCGATCGGCACCAGCACCTCCTCGAACTTGTCGGAGAGGTTCCGCTGGGCGGCCTGGTCCTTGATGGAGGCCGCGACCTTGTTCTCGAAGTTCGAGTAGGCGTGGACGATGTACCAGCGCTTGGCCATTCGCGTGTCTCTTAGCCGCCGATGCCGAGGATGAGGCCGACCGCCTTCTGCAGCACGAAGTCGGCAACGAGGAAGAAGATCGAGGCGACGACGACCATCACGAACACCATGGCGGTCGTGATCAGGGTCTCCTTGCGCGAGGGCCAGGTGACCTTCTCGCCCTCGGCGCGCACCTGACCGAAGAAGTCGAAGACCCCCGTCCGCGGCTTCTTCTTGTCGTTCTTGTCGGACCCCGCCGGGCGGGCCGCGTGTGACTTGGACATGGGTCTGTCGAAACTCTGCTCCGCCAATGCGGGAAGCGCGGGCGGCCGTGCCGGCCCACCGCGACGCTCACCAGATTGGCTTGAGATGGTGCCGCTTAGCGCAATCGCGCGGGCTTGTCATCTGCCGGCGCCCGGTCCGTCCGGGGCGCTGGCAGGAGTGGAGGGACTCGAACCCCCAACCCCCGGTTTTGGAGACCGGTGCTCTAACCAGTTGAGCTACACTCCTAGCGGCGGCGGGGTCTTACACGAGGTCGCGCCAAGGTGCCAGCACGATCGTGGAGATCGGAGCTCGCGCGGCACCGGGGCCCGCGGCGCTTGCCCGGCCGATCCCCGCCTCCTAGGCTGCGTCAAAAGAACGATACGGGAGGAGACACGATGAGACGATCCGCGGCCGTCCTGGCCATGCCGCTGCTCGCGGCCCTCTGCCTCGCGGGGCCCGCCTCGGCGGACACGGTGGACCAGGGCTTCTCCGCCGACCGGCTCGCCCGGATCGCGCCGGCCATGACGCGCGAGGTCGAGGCCGGCACGGTTCCCGGCGCCGTCACGCTGATCGCCCGCAACGGCAGGATCGTCCATTTCGAGGCGCACGGCTTCCTCGATTCGGCGAAGACCCGGCCGATGACCAAGGACGCGCTCTTCCGCGGCTTCTCCATGACGAAGCCGATCGTCTCGGTCGCCGCCATGGCGCTGATCGAGCAGGGCCGCATGAGCCTGCGCGATCCGATCTCGACCTGGTTTCCCGAGTTCAGGGACATGAAGGTCCTGACCGAGATCCGCGACGAGCGCGGCCGCACGACCCGCGTCGCCGTGCCGGCGAAGCGCCCCATCCTCGTCTGGGACCTGCTCCGCCATACGGCCGGGTTCACCTATGCGGGCACGGCGCCCTTCCCGGAGCTGAAGGAGGCCTACGAGGCGGTCGACCTCGAGGCGCGCGACACGGACGTGTCGAACGAGGACTTCATCAAGCGGCTGGCCGCCATCCCCCTCGCCTACGAGCCCGGCACGCGCTGGGAATACTCGGTCGCGACCGACGTCCTCGGCCTCCTCGTCGAGAAGGTCGCCGGCGCGCGGCTCGACCGCCACCTCGACGAGACGATCTTCAAGCCGCTCGGCATGACCGAGACCAGCTTCCAGGCGATGCCCGCCCAGCTACCGCGCCTCGCCGACGCCTACGACGCCGATCCCCTGAAGACCGTCTCCTGGCGCTCGGCGCGCGTCGAGCAGGATCCGGGCAAGCGCTACCTGCGGGGCGGCGCGGGAGCCGTGTTCACGGCCGAGGACTACTTCAAGTTCGCCCAGATGGTCCTGAACGGGGGCAGGCTCGGCGACGTCCGCATCCTGTCGCGCGAGACGGTCGAGTTCATGCTGTCGAACCACATCCAGGGCCTGGAGGGATCGCCCTTCCCGACGACGGGGCCGGGCTACGGCTTCGGCCTCGGCTGGGGCGTGCGGCTCGCGGAGGGCAACGCCTACGCGCCGGGTTCGGTGGGCGACGCCATGTGGGCCGGCGCCGGCGGGACGAGCTTCACGATCGACCCGAAGGAGAAGATCGTCGGCGTGTTCCTGTCGCAGGGGCCCAACACGCGCCAGCGCACGCGCTTCCTGTTCAAGTCTCTCCTGTACGGTGCTCTCGTCGACTGACCCGTTCAGGATTTCGAAAGGGTTCGTTCCTATTCTGTTCCTTGCCGCGGGAGCGGGGAGGAGCGTGATGAGCATCGTCGAGATCGAACTGGCGCGGGGCTATCTGGCGCGGTCGGACCAGGATCCCGTCGCGGCCCTGATCCGCTCCGTGCGGGACCTGGCGAGGCTCCGCCGGCTCCTCGCCGGCGCAGCGGGCGACATCCTGGCCGGATCGGCGGACGAGCGGCCGGACCGGACGGCCGCCGCGACCCGCGGCGAGGCGATCGCCGGCTGAGCCGGGCGGTCGCGCCTCCCCGTCGGCTCGGCTAGGATCGGGTCCGAGGCCGGCACCGACCGGTCGCCGGGAGGCGCCATGTTCTTCGAGGGTTTCGATCTGCGGCAGGTGGACGTGGCGGAGGGGTCGCTCCGCGTCCGGATCGGCGGGTCGGGCCCGCCGCTCCTCCTGCTCCACGGCAATCCGCAGACCCACGCCATGTGGCACCGGGTGGCGCCCGCCATGGCGCGGCGCTTCACGGTGATCTGCCCCGACCTGCGTGGCTACGGCGGCTCCTTCAAGCCGCCCGCGACGGCGGACCACGCGCCCTACGCCAAGGTCGCCATGGCGCGCGACCTGGCGGAGCTGATGACGGCGCTCGGCCACGCGACCTTCCGGGTCGGCAGCCACGATCGCGGGGCGCGGGTCGCCCACCGGCTGGCGCTCGACCATCCCGACCGGGTCGAGAGGCTCGCCCTCCTCGACATCGTGCCGACGATCGAACATTTCGAGCGGGCCGACATGGCCTTCGCGCTCGGCTACTACCACTGGTTCTGGTTCGCCCAGGCGCATCCCTTCCCCGAGACCCTGATCGATTCCGCGCCCGAGACGTGGTGGCGGGCCCACACGGCGAAGGGCGGCGCCGTGCCGGCCTTCTTCGCGCCCGAGGCGCTGGAGGACTACCTCGCGGCGGCCCGGGACCCGGCCGCCATCCGGGGCATGTGCGAGGATTACCGCGCGGCGGCGACGATCGACCTCGTGCACGACCGGGAGAGCCGGGCCGCCGGCCGCAAGGTCGCCTGCCCGACCCTGGTCCTGTGGGGGGAGAAGAACATGATCGGGACCTGGTACGACCCGCTCGCGATCTGGCGGGACTACGCCGCCGCCCCGGTCGCGGGCCGGGCCATGCCGAGCGGGCACTACATCGCCGAGGAGGCGCCGGAGGAGACGATCGCGGCCTTCGAGCGCTTCTTCTGAGCCGCGCCGAGGCGCTCACCCGCCGGCCTTGGGCGGCAGGCGGAACAGGGAGGCGTAGCGCAGCGCCGCCTCCCGGTCGCCCTCGATGCGGAGCGCGCCCTGCCCTTCCAGGACCTCGGCCGGCACGCCGCCATAGAGGAGGGCCGCCACCGCCGGAGGCTGGTCGGCCACGAACACGGCGTCCGCCCCGTCCAGGTCGTCGACCCGCGCGATGGGCAGCGCGGACCTGGCGAGCCGCGCCAGGAACAGCGAGTCGCCGTGCCGGAAGCCGATGGCGAGCGTCAGGCCGGCCGCGGCCTCGCGGTCGAGCATGGTCCGCATCGACAGCATCAGCGAGACGGGGCTCAGCGGCAGCGTCGGATCGTGGCCCGGCGAGCGGGCCGCCCAGCGGCCGAGCTCCTGGATCACGGTCTCGCCCTCGTAGCCCCATTCCGTCAGCTCGTAGACCTGCGCGCCGGCCGGGGCCGGCAGGCGGCGCCGCCGCAGGATGCCCGCCGCCTCCAGCTCCGCGAGCCGCTGCGTCAGGACGTTGGCGCTGAGGCCCGGCAGGCTCGCCCGCAGGTCGCCGAAGCGGCGCGGCCCGAGCATCAGCTCGCGCATGACGAGGAGCGCCCAGCGGTCGCCGGCGAGCTCCAGCCCGTGCGCCGTGCCGCACGCGTCGTGATACGAGCGTCGCCGCGCCTCGTCGGTTACTTTTTCTGACTTCATGGTTGCGATAGATAACCATTCGGGCTAGCAAGGACAAGGAAACGCCCCGCGGGAGAGAGCCGACATGGCCGCCAAGCTGATCTTCGTGAACCTGCCCGTCGCCGACCTCGCCCGGTCCATCGCCTTCTACGAGGCGATCGGCGCCACGCGGAACCCGATGTTCTCCGACGACACGGCGGCCTGCATGGTGCTGTCGGACACGATCCACGTGATGATCCTGACGCACGACAAGTTCCGGCAGTTCACGCCGAAGGCGATCGCCGACGCGCGGAGCGTCAGCGAGGTGCTGCTGTGCATCTCGGCGGAGAGCCGGGCCGAGGTCGACGCCCTCGCGGAGGCCGCCGTCCGCGCGGGCGGCCGCGCCGATGTCGGCCCCGTGCAGGATCACGGCTTCCTCTACGGCCGCTCCTTCGAGGACCCGGACGGCCACGTCTGGGAGCCGATGTGGATGGACATGGCGGCCGCGGCGGAGACCATGGGCGGCCAGCCGGCCGGCGCGGCGGCCTGACGGGCCGGCCGAGGAGGACGCCATGACCGATCCGAGAAGCTTCGTCTGGTACGAGCTCGTCACGCCGGACGCGGAGGGCGCGAGCCGGTTCTACGCCGACGTCGTGGGCTGGCGCGCGGAGCCGGTCGCCATGCCGGGCGGCACCTACACGGTCATGTCCGCCGGCCCGCACCGGGCCGCGGGCATCATGGCCCTGCCGGAGGAGATGCGGGCGGGCGGCGGGCGCCCCGGGTGGATCGGCTATGTCGGCGTGGCCGACGCGGACGCGGCGGCCGAGGCGCTGGTCGCGGCCGGCGGCGCCGTCCACCGGCCGCCGGACGACATCCCGGGAACCGGCCGCTTCGCCGTCGTGGCGGATCCGCAGGGCGCGGTCTTCACGCTGTTCCAGCCCGCCGGACCGATCGGCGCGCCCCCGCCTCCCATGACGCCCGGCACGGTCGGCTGGCACGAGCTCTACGCCGACGACTGGGAGGCCGCCTTCGCCTTCTACGCGGCCCTGTTCGGCTGGACCAAGGCCGAGGCCATCCCGATGGGGCCGATGGGCACCTACCAGCTCTTCGCGGCGGGGGCGGCGCCGGTCGGCGGCATGATGGACCGGGGCGCGTTCGTGCCCGCGGCCGTGTGGGGCTTCTACTTCGCCGTCGCCGCCCTGGACGCGGCCGTGGAGCGCCTCGCGGCCGGCGGCGGTACGGTCCTGAACGGGCCCATGGAGGTCCCGGGCGGCGCCTGGATCGTCAACGCGCGCGACCCGCAGGGCGTCGCGTTCTCGCTCGTCGCACCCCGGCGCTGAACCGGGTCCACACGGAACAGGAAGGACAGCCCATGAGCTACGTCGACGGATTCGTCATCCCGGTCCCGGCCGATCGCCGGGAGGAGTTCCGCCGCCACGCGGCCGAGGCCGCCCCCGTCTTCCTCGAGCACGGCGCCACCCGCGTCGTCGAATGCTGGGGCGACGACGTGCCGGAGGGCACGACGACCGACTTCCGCATGGCCGTGAAGGCGGAGCCGGGCGAGACGGTCGTGTTCTCCTGGATCGAGTACCCGTCCCGCGCGGCGCGCGACGCGTGCATGGGCAAGGTCATGGAGGATCCCCGCATGAAGGACATGGCGGCGATGCCGTTCGACGGCAAGCGCATGATCTTCGGCGGCTTCCTGCCGATCGTCGACGCGGGCGCCGCCGCCGCCGGCTGATCCGCCGCCCGGGCCGGTAGCCTTGCCACCGCCGCCCGTGCCATGACGCGGCGGACCGGCCTTCGGGCCGCGTCGCGTGGGGCCGGCGGAGAGGGCGCGTGCTCGGGATCGAACTGGACGGCGTGTCCCGGCACTGGGACGGGGTCGCGGCCGTCGACGGCGTGTCGTTCGCGCTCGAGGGCGGGGCGTTCCTCGCGCTGCTCGGCCCCTCCGGCTGCGGCAAGTCGACGACGCTGCGCCTCATCGCGGGCCTCGACACGCCGACGTCCGGCCGCATCCTGATCGACGGGCGCGACGTCACGGGCCTGCCGCCGTCGAAGCGCGGCATCGCCATGGTGTTCCAGTCCTATGCGCTCTTCCCGCACCTCTCGGTCGCGCAGAACATCGTCTTCGGCCTGACGGTCCGGCGGGTGCCGAAGGCCGAGCGCGCGACGCGGCTCGAGGAGGCCGCCGCGCTCCTCGGCCTGTCGGGCCTCCTCGACAGGCGCCCGGGCCAGCTCTCCGGCGGGCAGCAGCAGCGCGTCGCGCTGGCCCGCGCCATCGTGGCCCAGGCCAAGGTCTGCCTCATGGACGAGCCGCTCTCGAACCTCGACGCCCAGCTCCGCATCGAGATGCGCCGCGAGATCCGGGCCCTGCAGCAGCGGCTCGGCATGACCATGATCTACGTCACGCACGACCAGTCGGAGGCCATGACCATGGCCGACCGCATCATCCTCATGCGCGGCGGCCGGGTGGAGCAGGATGCCGATCCGGCCGGGCTCTACGGCCGGCCGGCGACCGATTTCGCGGCCCGGTTCGTCGGCACGCCGCCCATGAACGTGCTGCCGGTCTCCTGCCTGCCGGACCGGCTCGCGCCCGCCGGCGCGGCCTCGCTCGGCGTGCGGCCGGAGAGCGTGCGGCTCGATCCGGCGGGGCTCGAGGCGACGGTCGTCGCCTCCGAGTTCCTCGGCGCCGACACCCTCGTCGAGACCCGGATCGGCGGCGCGCCCTTCGTGGCCCGCTTCCCCGGCCAGGTCGCGGGCCGTCCCGGCGCGGTGCTCCGCCTCGCCTGGCCGGCCGAGGACGCGCATCCGTTCGGCCCCGACGGACGTCGGCTCGCCGCTTGACGCTCTGTCACGAGAACGAGATCGTCGCTGTCATAAAAGGGCGCGAGCCCCAGGGAGAGACCACATGGACAGGCGTCAATTCATCGTCGGCACGGGTGCGGCCGCGACGGCCGCGAGCCTCGCCGCCCCCGCCATCGCCCAGGGCGCCCCGACGGAGGTCTCCTTCTACTTCCCCGTCGCGGTCGGCGGCCCGATCACCAAGGTGATCGACGGCTACGCGGCCGATTTCGCCAAGGACAACCCGTCGATCAAGGTCGTGCCGACCTATGCCGGCACCTACCAGGACACGCTCGCCAAGGTGCTGACGGCCCACAAGGCCGGCACCCCGCCGACGCTGTCCGTGCTGCTCTCGACCGACATGTTCACGATGATCGACGAGGAGGCCGCCGTTCCGTTCGACGGCTTCCTGAAGACGGAGGCCGACAAGGCCTGGCTCAAGAGCTTCTACCCGGCCTTCATGCTGAACTCGCAGACGGGCGGCGAGACCTGGGGCATCCCGTTCCAGCGCTCCACCATCGTGCTCTACTGGAACAAGGAGCTGTTCAAGGAGGCCGGCCTCGACCCCGAGACGCCGCCCGCGACCTGGGCGGAGCACACGGCCTTCGCCGAGAGGCTGACGAAGCGCGACGCGTCGGGCAACACGGCGACCTGGGGCACGCAGATCCCGACCACGGGCTTCGCCTATTGGCTGCTGCAGGCGCTGACCATCGCGGCCGGCGGGACGCTCGCCAACCAGGAGGGCACGAGGACGGCCTTCGATTCGCCCGCGAACGTCGAGGCCCTCACCTACCTCGTCGACCTGTCCCGCAAGCAGAAGGTGATGGCGCCGGGCGTGATCGACTGGGGCACGACCCCGCGCGACTTCTTCGAGCGGAAGGCCGCCATGATCTGGACGACCACCGGCAACCTGACGAACGTCCGCACCAACGCGAAATTCCCCTTCGGCGTCGCCATGCTGCCGGCCGGCCAGCGCCGCGGCTCGCCGACGGGCGGCGGCAACTTCTACCTCTCCAAGACGGCGAAGCCGGCCGAGCAGGAGGCCGCCGTGCGCTTCGTGCGCTGGCTGACGATGCCCGAGCGGGCCGCCTCCTGGTCGGTCGCGACCGGCTACGTCGCCACGAGCCCGGCCGCCTACGAGACGCCCGCCATGAAGGAGTACGTCGCCGCCTTCCCGCCCGCCGCCGTCGCCCGCGACCAGCTCCAATATGCCGGCGCCGAACTCTCGACCCACGAGAACCAGCGGGTCGTGAAGGCCCTCGACGACAACATCCAGGCCGCGCTCGGCGGCACCAAGACCCCCGACCGCGCCATGAAGGACGCCCAGGCCGAAGCCGAGCGCATCCTGAAGAGCTATCGCTGAGCGTTCCGCTTCGACGGGCGCGTCCTTCTCCCCTTGCGGGAGAAGGTGGCCTTCGCGTCGGCGAAGGTCGGATGAGGGGTGGCGCCGAGCCCCGGCCGCCCCCTCATCCGTCATGGCTCCGCCATGCCACCTTCTCCCGCGAGGGGAGAAGGAGTGCCCCGTCTCGCGTCTTCAGCGAAGACCGGATGAGGGGTCCAGCGCGGCGTCCAGCGCCGCGAGGAGCAGCGCCGTGCTTCCTCCGAGGACGAGGTCGTTCGAGAAGCGCAGCACCCGGAAGCCCTGGGCCCGCAGCCACGCGTCCCGCCGCGCGTCGTGCGCCCGCTGCGCGGCATCGGCGTGCGGTGCGCCGTCGAGCTCGATCACGATCCGCGTGGCGTAGCAGAGGAAATCGGTCACGTAGGGGCCGATGGGAACTTGGCGGCGGAACTTGAAACCGGCATGACGGCGGGCGCGCAGAACGTGCCACAGCGTGGTCTCGGCGCGAGTCTGCGTGCGGCGGAGGCCGCGAGCGCGGGAGACCGAGTCTTGCACCGTCGCGCTGCCCCCTCGTCCGACGTCGCCGCGCATCGCCACTGTCTCCCGCGGGGTGAGACGGTGCAACCGGAGAGTGCGCGTTTGGAACGCAGATCGACCGTCGCCCCGTGCCGGGCGGCCGCTCCATGACGACCCGTCTCCGCGACACCCTCACGGGCTGGGCCCTCGTCGCGCCCGCCATGATCCTGCTCGTCGCGTTCACGCATTGGCCAGCCCTCGCCTCCTTCTGGGAGAGCCTCACGTCGACGGCGCGGCCGCGGCGGCCGTCGCGGTTCGTCGGCGCCGCGAACTACGAGCAGATCCTCGCCGATCCGGTCTTCTGGCGGGCGCTGACGAACAACGCCTGGTACGCGCTCGCCACCATCCCGCTCGCGGTCGGGCTCGCGCTCCTCATGGCCGTCTGGGTGAACGACCGCATTCCCGGGCGCACCTTCGCGCGCGTCGCCTATTTCACGCCGACGATCCTGCCCATGATCGCGGTCGCGAACATCTGGCTGTTCTTCTACACGCCCGGCTACGGCCTCCTGGACCAGGTGACAGGCCTCGCGGGGATCCCCTCCCGCAACTGGCTCGGCTCGTCCGAGACGGCGCTCGGGGCCGTGACGCTGGTCGCGATCTGGAAGGAGGCGGGCTTCTTCATGATCTTCTACCTGGCCGCCCTGCAGGGCATCCCGCCCGTGCTGGCCGAGGCCGCGAACCTCGAGGGCGCCTCGCGCTGGACCTACTTCCGCCGGGTCCAGCTCCCGCTGCTCATGCCGACGACGCTGTTCGTGCTCGTGAACGCGATCATCAACGCGTTCCGGACCGTGGACCACATCGTCGTCATGACGCGGGGCGGGCCGGACAACGCGACGACGCTGCTCCTGTTCTACATCTACGAGACCGGCTTCAAGTACTGGGATACCGCCTACGCGGCGGCGCTGACCGTGGTGCTGCTCGCGATCCTCGGGACGGTCGCGGCGATCCAGTACGGCTGGCTCGAGCGCCGGGTGCATTACCGATGAGCGCGCCGATGCACGATGGGGATCGCGTCCCCCTTTCGGGAGACGGCGGCCCTCGCGTCGGCGAGGGTCGGATGAGCGGGGTCGGCGCCATCCGCCGGAAGGGGAGACGGAACGCGCCCGAGGCGCGGGGCTCGGATCCCTACGCGCCCCGCGGCTGGGCGGCCGCGCTCGAATCCGCCGGCGCCGTCCTGCTCGCGATCCTCTGGATCCTGCCGCTCGCCTTCGCGGTCTGGGCGGCGTTCCACGCGACCGAGTACACGACGACCTTCTCGCCGCTCGCGCCCTGGACGCTGGCGAACTTCGTCCGCGCCTGGGAGGCGGCGCCCTTCGCCCGCTACTTCCTGAACACGTTCATGCTGGTGACGCTGGTCCTCGCCTGCCAGCTCGTGCTCGGCACGCTCGCGGCCTACGCCTTCGCGCGCTTCGCCTTCGCGGGCCGGGGCCTCGCCTTCGCGCTCGTCCTCGCCCAGCTCATGATCATGCCGGACGTGCTCGTGGTCGAGAACTACCGCACCATGAGCCGGCTCGGGCTGATCGACACGATCCCGGGCATCGCCCTGCCCTACGTCGCCTCCGCCTTCGGCATCTTCCTGCTCCGGCAGACCTTCCGGACCATCCCGAAGGAGCTCGACGACGCCGCCCGCGTCGAGGGGGCGAGCGCCCTGCAGGTGCTCCTGAAGGTCTACGTGCCGCTGGCGAAGCCGATCTACATCGCCTACGGGCTCGTCTCCGTGAGCTACCACTGGAACAACTTCCTGTGGCCGCTCATCGTCACGAACTCGGTCGAGGCCCGTCCGCTGACCGTCGGCCTGCAGATCTTCTCCTCGGCCGACCAGGGGATCGACTGGTCGGTCATCTCGGCCGCGACGCTGATGACCTCCGCGCCGCTGCTGGTCGGCTTTCTCCTGTTCCAGCGCCAGTTCGTGCAGAGCTTCATGCGGGCGGGCATCCGGTGAGGCTCGTCACCTGGAACATCCAATGGGGCCTCGGCATGGACGGCCGGGTCGACCTCGCCGGCATCGTGGCCCATGCGCGCGGCCTCGCCGATGTCGACGTCCTCTGCCTGCAGGAGGTCTCGGACGGGATGCCGGACCTGCAGGGCTCGGGCGGCATCGACCAGTTCGCGGCGCTCGCCGCCCTGCTGCCCGGCTACCGGGCCGTCGCCGGGGCGGGCGTCGAGATCCTGGACGGCCCGACGACCCGGCGCTTCGGCAACATGGTCCTGTCCCGCCTGCCCGTCCTCCAGGTGCTGCGGCACCCCCTGCCCTGGATCGGCGGCACCGGGCCCTCCATGCCGCGCCTCCTCCTCGAGACCCTCGTCGCGGCGCCGTCCGGCCCGCTTCGGGTGATGACCACCCATCTCGAATATTCCTCGCCGCAGGCCCGGGCGGCCCAGGTCGAGGCGATCCGCCGGATCCACGCCGACGCCTGCGACCGGCAGGCCCGTCCGCGCGGGGCCGGCGCCGGCCCCTACGCGACGCCGCGCGGCACCGCGTCGGCCATCCTGGTCGGCGACCTCAACATGAGGCCCGGCGATCCGACCCTCGCCCGGCTGGCCGTTCCCGAGCCGGGCGCGACGGCTTTCGTCGACGCCTGGAGCCATGCCCGGCCGGGCGAGCCGCACCCGCCCTCCTTCTGCATCGCGGACCAGCGCTACGGTCCGCCGCACTGCTCCGACTACGCCTACGTGACGGCCGACCTCGCGCCCCGCCTCGTCCGCGTGGAGTACGACGTCGAGACCCGCCTCTCGGACCACCAGCCGCTCGTCGTCGAGATCGCCTGACGACGGCGCGTGCCCGCTGCGCCACCCCTGCGCCACCCCTGCGCCACCGGTGCGCCATGGCCTGCGCCACCCCTGCGCCGCGGCCCTGCGCCACCGCCGGACGTCAGGGCCGGCCCGCCATCAGGGCCTTCATGGTGCCGACGAACGGCTTCAGGTGGAAATTGTCCTCCGGCGCCGCCGCGACCGGCCAGCCGGCCCGGGTCACGGCCTCCGTCGTGACCGGGCCGACGGAGGCGACCAGCACCGCCGCCATGGCCCGGTCGAGTGCGGCGGTGCGTTCACGCTTCGCCGCAACCCCTTGCAGACGCTCGACTTGCGGGCGGGACGTGAAGGCGATGAGGTCGATCTCGCCCGCCGCCATCCGGTCGATCACCTCGACGACGCGGCCATCCTCCCGGTCGTCGGCGTAGCGATAGGGCAGCACCCGGTCGCTCGTCGCACCCGCCGCCGCCAGCGCCCGGTCGATCGCGTCCGGCAGGTCCGGATAGGCCTGGATGCCCACCCGCCGGCCCCGCAGGTCCAGCCCGTCCAGCGCCGCCAGCAACCCGGCCGTCGTCGCGGGCTCGACCTGGAGATCCGGCGCGAGCCCAAGGGTGCGCAGCACCCGGGTCGGCTTCGGGCCTCGGACGAGCTTGCGCGTCCGAGCCAGCGCCGCGACGACCGCGTCGCGCATTCCGGCCCGATCCGCGACCCCGACGAGCCGCTTCACGCCCTCTCCCGTGTAGAGGACCAGATCGTCGAACGCGCCGCCGCAGAGCCGGCCCAGCCAGGCCTCGACGGGCGCGGGATCCTCGACGTCCAGGATCTGGACCAGGGGGCAGCGGACGGCCTCGGCGCCCTCCCGCTCCAGCATGGCGGCGAACAGGTCGAGTTCGCGGCTTTCCGGCACCACGATCCTGCGTCCCTCGAGGGCGCCCGGCATGATCTCGTCCTCCCGCGCGCTCAGCCGACGGGCTGCAGCTCGCGCGCCAGGATACGCCGGAGCTCGGGAACGCAGGAACCGCAATTCGTGCCGGCCCGCAGCGCGGCGCCGATCGCCTCCGGGCTGGTGGCGCCGCCGGGCGCGATGGCGGCCCGGATGGTCTCGAGCCCGACGCCGAAGCACGAGCAGACGAGCGGTCCGGCTGCCGCGCCGCCCGTCGTTTCGCCGAGCGCTGCGCGGCTCTCCGGCGCGGTCGCGCCCGCGAACACCGCCTTGGCGGCCTCCCATCTCGGGCGCGCCGCGGCGGGTCCGACGAACAGCGCGCCCTCGAAGACCCCGTCCCGGAAGGCGGCGCAGCGATAGGCGTCGGCCGCGACATCCACGTATTCGGCGACCTCGCATCCGGGGAAGAGCGCAGGCGCCCAGTCCATGACGCCGGCCGCCCTGCCCCCGGCCGCGAACAGCGTGCCGCTGCCGCCCTCGACCCTGGCCCGCGCCCACCACGTCCCGGCGGGCGGCGCGATCTCATGCCGCGTCAGCGCGAAGCCGCGCAGGGCCATCGGCTCCGGCGAGAGCGTGGCCGGCGTCGCCTTCATCTCCGGCTGGCCCGAATGGGGATCGACGACGCCCTGCACGAGGGGGCCGACCGCGCCGTGCGAGGAGTTGGCGTCGCTCCAGTGGATGGGCACGAAGACCGAGCCGGGACGCTGCCCCTCGGCGATCTCGACCTCGAAGATCCCCTGCCCCGTGGACGTCGACACACGGGCGAGGTCGCCCGCCGCGAGGCCGAACCGGGCGGCATCGGCGGGATGGATCTCGACAAACGGCACCGGTCGATGCGAGCCGAGGCGGGCGCTGCGGCCCGTCCGCGTCATGGTGTGCCACTGGTCGCGCACGCGACCGGTATTCAGCCAGAGCGGGTAGGCCTCGCTGAGGACCGCGGCCGGACCCGGCTCCGCCGGTGTCGCGAAGCGGGCGCGCGCGTCCGGCGCGAAGAAGCCGCCATCCGCGAACAGCCGCGCCGTCGGCGCGCCGTCCGCCGGGAACGGCCATTGGACGGGTGCGAGGTCGTCGTAGCCCGCGCCGTCCAGGCTCGCGAGACCGCCGAGGTCGAGGTCGCGCGACCCGTCGTTCTCGAACGCCGTCAGGCGTGCGTGCTCGCGGAAGATCTCGGCCGCGCCGCGATAGGGAAAGGCGTCGGCGAAGCCCATCCGGCGCGCCACCTCGGAGACGATCCACCAATCCGGCTTCACCTCGCCGGGAAGCGGCAGGACCGCGCGCTGCCGCGAGATGCGCCGCTCCGAATTCGTGACCGTGCCGTCCTTCTCGCCCCAGGCCGCCGCGGGCAGGAGGACGTGGGCGCCCCGCGCGACCGTGTCGTTCGACGCGACGTTCTCGGAGACGACGAGGAGGTCGAGCTTGGCCAAGGCCTCGCGTGCCCGGCCCGCGCCCGGGAGCGAGACGGCGGGATTCGTCGCCATGATCCAGAGCGCCTTGATCCGTCCCGCCTCGATCGCCTCGAACAGGGCGACCGCCTTCAGGCCCTCGGCCTCGGCCATGCGGGGCGCGGACCAGAACCGCCGCACGCGGTCCACCTCCGGCGGCGCGAACCCCATATGGGCCGCCAGCATGTTGGCGAGACCGCCGACCTCGCGGCCGCCCATCGCGTTCGGCTGGCCCGTCAGCGAGAACGGCCCCGCACCCGCCCGGCCGATCCGGCCGGTGGCGAGATGGCAGTTGACGATCGCGCCGACCTTGTCGGTCCCCTGCGCGGATTGGTTCACGCCCTGCGAGTAGCAGGTCACGGTCCGGTCGTGGGTGCGGAACAGCTCGTAGAAGGCGGTCACGTCGGCCGGCGACAGACCCGTCTGGCGGCAGACCGCGTGCAGGCTCGGCGCGATCCGGCGCGCCTGCGCCACGGCATCCGCGAGACCGGCCGTGTGGGCGGCGACATAGGCCTCGTCGACCGTCCCGGCCTCGACGAGATCCACCAGGAGCCCCGCGAAGAGCACCGTGTCGGTTCCGGGCGCGATCGGCAGGAAGAGATCCGCCTCCTCGCCCGTCGTCGTGCGGCGCGGATCGATGACCACGATGCGGGCGCCCCGCGCCGCCCGATTGTCGAGCATGCGACGGTACAAAACGGGGTGGCACCAGGCGGCGTTCGAGCCGACCAGGACGAGAAGGTCCGCCGCGTCGAGGTCCTCGTAGCAGCCGGGCACCGTATCGGAGCCGAAGGCGCGCTTGTGGCCCGCCACCGACGACGACATGCAGAGCCGCGAATTCGTATCGACATGGGCGGAGCCGATGAAGCCCTTCATCAGCTTGTTGGCGACGTAGTAATCCTCCGTGAGGAGCTGGCCAGACAGGTAGAAGGCGACGGCGTCGGGCCCGCTCTCGGCCGCGATCCGGCCGAACCCGTCCGCGACCGCATCGAGCGCGACGTCCCAGGACGTTCGCACCCCGCCCACCATCGGGTGAAGGAGCCGCCCTTCGAGCGAGACCGTCTCGCCGAGCGCCGCACCCTTGGAGCAGAGCCGACCCCTGTTCGCGGGATGGTCCGGGTCTCCCGCGACGGAGACGCCGCCCACCCCATCCGGCCGGGCGAGAACGCCGCAGCCGACGCCGCAATACGGGCACGTCGTCCGGATCGGTCCGTCCAGGCTCGACGTCGCGCCGTCCATCAATACACGTCCGCCTGGAAGCGGCCGGCCTTCTTCAGGCCCGCCACGAAGGCGACGGCCTCCTGGGGCGACAGCCGGCCATGCTCCTTGGCCACGTCGACGATGGCGGTCTCGACGTCCTTCGCCATCCGCTTCGCGTCGCCGCAGACGTAGAAATGGGCGCCCTCCTGGAACCAGGCCCAGAGATCGCGGCCGACCTCCCGCATGCGGTCCTGCACGTAGACCTTCTCGCTCCCGTCGCGGGACCAGGCGAGCGTGAGACGGGTGAGGAACCTCTCGTCCCGCATCGCGACGAGCTCGTCCCGGTAGAAGAAGTCGGATTCCTGTCGCTGGTGGCCGAAGAACAGCCAGTTCCGGCCCGGCGCCGCGTCCGCGTGCCGGTCGCGCAGGAAGGCCCGGAACGGCGCGATGCCCGTTCCCGGCCCGCACATGATCACGGGGATCGCGGGATCCGACGGCAGGGCGAAGCCGTGCGCCTTCTGCACGTAGATCCTGAGAGGCGCCCCGGGCTCGATCCGCTCGGCGAAGAAGGTCGAGGCGACGCCGAGCCGCTGGCGCCTGTTGATGGCGTAGCGCACGGTGTCGACCGTCAGCGTGACCCGCCCGACATCCTTCTTCGGCGACGACGAGATCGAGTAGAGGCGCGGTTGCAGCGGCTCGAGCGCCTCGAGGAACGCCTCCGCGTCCGGGCGCGCGGCTCCGAACTTGTGCAGCGCGCCGAGGACATCGAGATGGGTGGCGTCGCCATCCGGATCCTCGCCCGCCGCGAGAGCCCTCGCCTTCCTGCGGGTCTCGCCGCCCGTGACCTGCGAGAACAGGGCGAAGAGCGCGTCGGGGGCGGCCCCGAGCGCGTAATCGTGGAGGAGATGCTGGCGCAACGTCTTGTCGCCGATCAGGCGCTCGGGGCGCGCGCCGAGCTGCGCGATCACGGCATCCACCACGAGGGTCGCGTTGGTCGGGAACACGCCGAGCGAGTCGCCCGCCACGTACTCGACGCCCGAATCCGTCAGGTCGATCTCGATGTGCCAGGTCTCCTTCTCGGAGCCGTCGCCGTTCAGCCGGCGCCGCGAGAGGAACCCGGCCAGGACGGGGTTCTCGCGGCAATAACCGCGTGGCCCCGAAGGAGCCGCGGCGCCCGTCCCGGCCGCGGCGTCGCTCGTCGCGGGGCTCTCGCCGCCGGCATCGTCCGCGAGCGTCTTCAGCGCCCGCAGCGTCTCCTTGCCGCCCGGCTGGCAGAGGTTCAGGCGCTCCTCCGTCCGCAGGAACAGGGCGTTGGCGTAGTCGGCGCACGTGTAGCCGCACTGCCCGCAATCCTGCTGCGCCATAGCGGCCATGAGGCGCGGCGCGAGCGGACGGTCACGCGCCATGTCGAGCCGTTCGGGAAGCGGGATCGCCGGATCGTGCCAGGGCGCGTCGTCGTTCTCGGCGAGTTGCGGGCCGCCGCCCGCGAGCCCGGTACCGGGTTCTCCCGCGATGGGCGTGGCCCCGAGCGCGTCCGGCGACAGGAGAGCGGAGAAGTAGCCCGACAGCCAGGAGCGCTGCTCGGCCGTGAACGGCGCAGTCTCCGGGATGGCGAGGACGGGCGTCGGCACGTGCGCGGTCATGCGAGCGTGCCCCTCTCCGCCGGTCGCGCCGTCCCTCGCGGAACGCGCCACGGGCGCGATCCGGGCGGGCATGACGGGAGCGCGCGGCCGGTCGGATCCTCGCCGCTGCGTGGGTCGTCGGCGCCCGCTCCGGGACGCGGCATCGGGGACCCGCGCCGCGGATCGTGGCCAGGGCGGGACGTCACTCCGCCGCCTCCAACAGGGCGGGCCGCCCTGAGGGGGCCCGCAGCGCGTCGAGGTCGGCTCGGCGCGTCCAGGCCGCGACGCCCTCCTCCGGACCGGACCGGCCCGCGAGATAGGCTTGCAGGATCGCCTCGACGCATGCCGGCGCATCCTCGGCCCGGATGCCCGACCAGAGCTCGCGGCCGATCCTGGGATCGTCCGCGAAGCCGCCGCCGACCACGATGTCGAATCCCTCGACCGTATCGCCATCCTCGCCGACGGGCACCTTGGCGCCGATGAGGCCGATGTCGCCGATATAGTGCTGCGCGCAGGAATTGTGACAGCCCGTCACGTGGACGTTCACGGGTACGTCGAGGCGCATCACCGAATCCACGTGTTCAGCGATGCGGAGCGCCCATTCCTTGGTGTGGGCCGCGGCGAACTTGCAGCCCGTCATGCCCGTGCAGGAGACGAGGCCGGCCTGCACGCTGGTCGCGTCCGTCGAGAGGCCGAGGGCGGCGACCCGGGCCCGCACCTCCGGCACCCGGTCGTCCGGGACCCCCGACAGGATGAGGTTCTGCCAGACCGTGAGCCGCACGTCCCCGTCGCCGCAATCCCGTGAGATCGCCGCGAGGCTTCGCATCGCCTCGCCCGTCAGGCGGCCGACGGGCAGGGTCACGCCCACCCAGTTCAGGCCCGGCTGGACCTGCCTGTGCACGCCCACATGCGCGAAGCGGTCGAACGGCCCGCGCGGCGCGACATGCGCGGCCGCGACCCGGACAAGCGGGCGGCCGAGCTTGTCCTCGACGGCTGCGAGATACCGGTCGAAACCCCAGGCATCCAGGACGTACTTCATCCTGGCCTTGTTGCGGTTCGTCCGGTCGCCATGCTCGATGAAGACGCGGAGGATCGCATCCGCGACCGCGTCGCACTCGTCGGGCCGGCAGACGACGCCCGTGTCGCGCGCGAGGTCCTTGTGGCCCGAGATGCCGCCGAGGACGAGGCGCATCCAGAGGCCCGGCGCGATGCCGGCCCCCTCGACGACGCGGACGGCCTGGAAGCCGATGTCGTTCGTCTCCTCGAGAACCGGCATGACCCCGCCGCCGTCGAAGGCCACGTTGAACTTCCGCGGCAATCCGAAGAGCGAGCGATCGTTCAGGATGTGGAAGTGCCAGGACCGGGCGAGAGGACGCGTGTCCAGGATCTCCTGGGCGTCGATGCCGGCCGTGGCGGATCCCGTGACGTTGCGGATGTTATCGGCGCCCGAGCCGCGGGCCGTGAGGCCGATGTCGATCAGGCCTTCCAGGAACGGATTGGCGCTCTCCGGCGCGATCTCGCGGACCTGGAGGTTCGCGCGCGTCGTCACGTGGCAGTATCCGCCGCCGTAGCGGTCGGCGAGATCGGCCACGCCCGCGAACTGCCAGTGCTTGAGGATGCCGTTCGGGATGCGCAGGCGCGCCATGAACGACGTCTGGTTCGGCGCCACCCAGAACAGGCCGTGGTAGCGCCAGCGGAAATTGTCCTCCGGCTTCGGCGCGCCGCCCGCATCGGCCGCGGCCTTCAGGCGCGCGTAGCCGTCGAACGGACTTTCCGCCCGCTTCCACTTCTCCTGGTCGGCGAGCTTGCCGCCGGCCGCGACCGTGCGGTCCTGCGCCTTGATGTGGATCGCGTCGGGGCCCGTCGGCTCGGCCGGTGCCGCGGCGGGCTTCGGTCCGCCCGGCATGACGCCCGCGTTCCTGAGCGCCGTGACGCCGGACGCGAAGCCTTCCAGGTAGCGTTGCTGCTCGCCCGTGAACTCGGCCATCACGCCGCCCTCTTCAGGGGCTCCGGCGAGGCGGCCTCGGCCGGACGCCCGAACATGAGATCGTTGCGAAAGGTGCCGATCGGCGCGCCCGAGCGGATCAGGTCGAGGTACCAGGGCCCTTCCCCGACATCCCCCACGAGCAACGCGCCGACCAGCCTGCCCTCATCCACCACGAGCTTGCGGTAGGTTCCCGTACGCGGATCCGTGAGGAGGATCGCGTCGCCCCGCGCGTCGTCCGCGATGGCTCCCGCCGAGAAGAGCGGCAGGCCGGAGACCTTGAGCGAGGTGGCGATGACGCTTCCATGGTAGGTCGCCGGCAGGCTTGCGAAGGCGCGGGCGAGCACGTCCGCCTGATCGTAGCCGGGCTCGACCAGGCCGTAGACGACGCCCCGGTGCTCGACGCATTCGCCGACGGCCGAGATCGCCGGGTCGGACGTCGTCATGCGGTCGTCGACCTGGATGCCGCGCCCGACCGCGAGCCCCGCCTCGCGGCCGAGATCGACGAGGGGACGGACCCCGATCGCGACGACGACGAGGTCGGCCGGGATCAGCCGTCCGTCCGAGAGCCGGACGCCTTCGACCCGACCGGATCCCTCGAAGGCCGCCGTGTCGGCCTGCAGGACGACGTCCACGCCCCTGCGCTCCATGGCGGCCCGCACGAGCCGGGCGGCGCGCCCGTCGAGCTGCCGCTCCATCAGCCTGTCCATGACGTGGAGCAGCGTCGTCGCGATGCCGATCCGGGCGAGGCCGTAGGCCGCCTCGAGGCCGAGCAGGCCGCCGCCGATCACCACCGCCCGCGCTCCGGGCCGCACCGCGGCCCGCATGGCATCGATATGCGACAGATCCCGGAAGGCGATGATGCCGGGCAGGTCCGACCCGGGTTTCGACAGCATGATCGGCGAGGAGCCGGTCGCGAGCACGAGCCGGTCGTAGGGGATCGCATCGGCGCCGACCGTCACCAGCCGGGCGGTCCGGTCGATCGCGGTCGCGCGCCGACCCGTGAGGAGGTGGTAGCCGGACGTCGCGTACCAGCCGGCGTCGCGGAAGCGGCAGGCGGCCTCGTCCATGTCGCCCGCGAGCAGCGACGAGAGCAGCACGCGGTTGTAGGCCGGCGAGGGCTCCGCCCCGACCACCGTCACGTCGAAGGCGCCGGGCGCGTGCTGGGCGAGCCGCTCCAGGAAGCGGAGCGACGCCATGCCGTTGCCGACGACGACCAGGCGCTCGCGCATGGCCCCGCTCCTCAGGCCGCCAGCGCCGGCAGGGCGTGGCGCGCGTAGAGGAACTCCAGCACCGCCGCGCGGGCGTGGACGTAGGTCGCATCCTCGACGAGGTCGAGGCGCCTGCGCGGCCGCGCGAGGTCGACCTTCAGGATCTCGCCGATGGTGGCGGACGGCCCGTTGGTCATCATGACGATGCGGTCCGAGAGCAGGACGGCCTCGTCCACGTCGTGCGTGATCATCATCATGGTGTTGCCGAGCCGGGCGTGGATCTCCATCACCTGGTCCTGGAGGTGGGCGCGCGTGAGCGCGTCCAGCGCGCCGAACGGCTCGTCGAGGAGCAGGACCTTCGGCTCCATGGCGAGGGCGCGGGCGATGCCGACGCGCTGCTTCATGCCGCCCGAGATCTCGTTCGGCCGCTTCTCGGCCGCGTGCATCATGTTGACGAGGGTCAGGTTCTCCTCGACCCAGGCCTTCCGCTCGGTCCGGGACTTCTTTCCCGAGAAGACCTTGTCGACGGCGAGCGAGACGTTCTCGCGCACGGTGAGCCAGGGCAGGAGCGAGTGGTTCTGGAAGACGACCGCCCGGTCGGGTCCCGGCGCGTTCACCTCGCGGCCGTCGAGCAGGATGCCGCCCGTCGAGGCGCGCAGGAGCCCCGCCACGATGTTGAGGAGGGTGGACTTCCCGCAGCCCGAATGGCCGATGATCGAGACGTACTCGCCCTTCTCCACGACGAGGTTCACGTCGCGGAGCACTTCGCTCGTCCGGCCGCCCCGCGAGAACGAGATGCCGACCTGGGAGATGTCGAGATAGGCCATGATCCGCCTCCCTATTGGGCGCTGGTGCCGCGGGTGACGATCGTGGCCGCGAAGGCGACGATCCGGTCGAGCACGAAACCGATCAGGCCGACATAGACGAGGGCCAGGATGATCTCGGACATCTTGGACGAGTTCCAGGCGTCCCAGATGAAGAAGCCGATGCCGACGCCGCCGATGAGCATCTCGGCCGCCACGATGGCGAGCCAGGACAGGCCGACGCCGATGCGGAGCCCCGTGAAGATGTAGGGCGCGGCGGACGGCACCATGATGCGCCAGAAGAACTCGAAGCCGTTGAGGCGGAGCACCGCCGCGACGTTCCGATAATCCTGCGGGATGTTCCGGATCCCCACCGCCGTGTTGATGATGATCGGCCAGACGGACGTGATGAAGATGACGAAGATCGCCGAGGGCTGACCGTCCCGGAACGCGGCCAGGGACAGCGGCAGCCAGGCCAGCGGCGGTACGGTCCGCAGCACCTGGAAGAGCGGATCGAGCCCGCGCATCGCCCAGGTCGACTGGCCGACGAGCGTGCCGAGGGCGACGCCCACAACGACCGCGATGCTGAAGCCCATGAAGACGCGCTGCAGGCTCGCCGAGATGTGCCAGAACAGCCCCTTGTCGGTGCCCCCGTTGTCGAAGAACGGGTCGACGATCAGGTCCCAGGTCTCGGTCACGACGCGCGACGGCGGCGGCAGGCCGGCGCCCGGCCGGTGACACAGCAGTTCCCAGAGGACGAGCAGCACCCCGATCACGAGGACCGGCGGCACGACGTTGGTCGCGACGGACCGGCCGAGCGCCGCGAGCCGTGGCCCGATCGGGTTCGCGGCCGGCTCCGAGGCCGCCGCGGCGGCCGTCGAGAGTCGGGTCGCGGGCGGGGCGGCCACGCCGCGGCGGGCGGAGGCCTGCGCCTCCGCCGAGGTGCGGATCGCCGGGGCAAGCTTGACGGCCGTGGTGCTCATGGAACGGGCTCCGCCGCTTCGGGGTGCGTCAGGCGATACGCTTGATGTCGAGCGAGGCGAGGTAGGCGGACGGGTTCTCCGGGTCGAAGACCTTGCCGTCGAAGAACGTCTCCTTGCCCCGGGACTTGCCGGCCGGGATGTCGGCGGCCGGCACGCCCAGGTCCTTGGCGGCCTCGCGCCACAGATCCTCCCGGTTCACCTTGGCGACCATCGCCTTGACGTCCGTGTCGGGCGCGAACTTGCCCCAGCGCATGTCCTCGGTCAGGAACCAGGCGTCGTGGCTCTGGAACGGGTAGGACGCGTGGTCCTGCCAGAACTTCATGAAGTGCGGGCTCGCCTTCTCGACCCGGCCCGTGCCGTAGTCGAAGACGCCCTTGATGCGCTGGACGACATCGGAGACCGGCACGTTCATCCATTGCCGCTTGGCCACGATGGCGGCCATCTCGTCCTTGTTCTCCATCCGGTCGCACCATTGCTGGGCTTCCAGGACGGCCATCAGCAGGGCCTTGCTGGCGCGCGGATACTTGTCGACGAAGGACGCGCGCAGACCGAGCGCCTTCTCGGGATGCTTGTTCCAGATCTCTCCGGTCGTGACGGCCGTGTAGCCGATGCCCTGATTGACGAGTTGCTCGTTCCAGGGCTCGCCGACGCAGAAGCAATCCTGCGTGCCGACCTTCATGTTGGCGACCATCTGGGGCGGCGGGACGACGATGGTCTCGATGTCGCGATCGGGGTCGATCCCGCCGGCCGCGAGCCAGTAGCGGAGCCAGAGGTCGTGCGTGCCGCCCGGGAAGGTCATGGCGGCCTTCACGGACTTGCCCGCCGCCTTCTTCTTCTCGATCGCCGCCTTGAAGGGCCGCGCATCGAGCCCGAGCTTCAGGTCCTTGTATTCGTTGGATACCGAGATGCACTGGCTGTCGAGGTTCAGTCGAGCGAGAATGTACATCGGCACGGGAACGTTGTTCTGAGTCACGCGGCCCGCCGAGATCAGGTACGGCATGGGCGTCAGGATATGCGCACCGTCGATGCCGTTGCCCTCGCCGCCGAGGACCAGGTTGTCCCGGGTCGTTCCCCAGGAGGCCTGCTTCAGGACTTCGACGTCCGGCATGCCGTGCTTGGCGAAGAGGCCCTTCTCCTTGGCGACGAAGAGCGGCGCGGCGTCCGTGAGCGCGATGAAGCCGAGCTTCGCGCCCTTCACCTCGGGCCCGGCGCCTTGCGCGAAGGCTCCTCCGGGCAATGCTGTCCGAAGTGCCGCCATCGTGGCGAGGGCGGATCCGACGACTGTGAAGGACTGGCGCCGGTTGAAGGTGTCGGACGGCTTCGTCATCGCGTCAGGGCCTCGTTCGGGCTGGGCACAATAGAAAAACCGCCGGCCGGCTCTCCGAACGACCACGGGAGGTTCCCGGGCGATGGAGGCCAGTCCAGCGGCGCTGCTGACGGCTTCGATGGTCGCCGTCTTCGTTGACGGCCTCCACGTTGTACATGGGGACGCTCGTCCCAGCCAGATCCGCCCTGATTGAACTTGGTCCAATCTGACGCTTTCACTGCCGATATTTGCAGCGCCGGGCCGCGTGCGCTGCACAATCGTCAGGCAGGCCGCCCCGGCGCTAGGGAGCGGCGCAGCCGGCGCGTGCCGCCCACGGCGCAGGGTCGAAGACGGCACGCGCCGGTTCGGCGTGCGCCACGTCCGCCGGGGCGCGCTGCCCGGCCTCGGCCATCAGGGCGAGGATGCGCGCGGCCTGGCCGGGATCCGGCCGGTGCAGGTCGCCGCCGAACCGGAGATAGGCGGGATCGGCCAGCACCGTCCCGTCGCGGTCGGCGAGGAGGCGGCCGTCGAGCGTCCGCCGCAGGATCGCGGGATCGATGCCGAGATGCCGCGCCTCGCCGAGGAGGCTCGCGAGGTCGGCCCCGTTCGCCGGGTCCGCGCACCATTCCGCGGCCTCGGCGAGCGCCGCGACCAGCGCGTCCGTCACGGACGGAGCGAGGCGGCCCCGCGGGGCGGCGAGGAGCTTCTCCTGCAGGTCGGGCATCAGGTGGCAGCCGAGCGACGCGATCCGGCCGATCCCCGATTCGACCGCGACGCTGTTCCAGGGCGAGCCCACGCAGAAGCCGTCGACGGCGCCCGCCCGGAGCGCGTCCACCATGTAGGGCGGCGGCACCACCGTGATCCGCACGTCGCGGTCGGGATCGATGCCGCCGAGCCGCAGGAAGGCGCGGAGCTGGTAGGTGTGGAAGCTGAACGGGAACACGGTCGCGAAGGTCGCCGGCCGTCCGGCGCCGCGGCGGCGGAGCGCCCTGCCGAGGCTCGTCGCCACGGCGGCCGGGCCGTCGATCGGCCCCTCGGCCGCGAGCGCCGCCCAGAGGGCCGCCGAGACCGTGACGGCGTTGCCGTTCAGCCCGAGGCAGAAGGGCGCGACGAGCGGCACCGGCCCGCCCGGCGACAGGCCGACGGCGGTCGCGACGGCCAGCGGGGCGAGCAGGTGGGCCGCGTCCACGATTCCGAGGAGGAGCTTGTCCCGCAGCGTCGCCCAGGACGGCTCCCGCTCCAGCACCAGCGACAGCCCGTGCCGGGTCGCGAAGCCGCGCTCGGCCGCCGCGATCACGACGGCCGCATCCGTGAGCGGCACGTAGCCGATCCGCAGCTCCGTCATTCGAGCAGCTCGAAGGAGGTGACCAGCGCCTGGGCGATCTCGGCGAGCTTGCGCCCCTCGTTCATGGCCTTGCGGCGGAGCAGCCCGTAGGCCTCCTCCTCCGTCACGCCCTTGGCCTTCATGAGGAGCCCCTTCGCGCGCTCCACCACCTTGCGGGCGGCGAGTTCGGAGCGGGCCTCCGTCAGCTCGCGCTGCAGCTTGGCGAAGGCGTTGAAGCGGAGCACCGCGACGTCGATGATGGACTTCACGCGCTCGGGCTTCAGCCCGTCGACCACGTAGGCCGAGATGCCCGCATCCACGGCCGCCTCCATGGTGGCCGCGTCCGAGCGGTCCACGAACATGGCGACCGGCCGCTCGACGAGCCGGGAGACGTGGAACAGCTGCTCGAGGAGGTCGCGGCTCGGGCTGTCGAGGTCGATGACGACGACGTCCGGATCGACCTCCTGCAGCCGGGCGAGCAGACCCGCCGTGTCGGGGATGACGACCACCTCCCGGATGCCCGAGGCCCGCAGGCCCTCCTCCACGATCGCGGCGCGGGCGGGATTGAGGTCGATGACCGCGACGGTGAGTTCGGTGTTCGGCATGCCCCGGAGGTGCCTGGGTTCGGCCGTCCGGCGGCAAGGCTCGTGCCAGCCGTCAGCGCCGGCGCGAGACGACCTCGGCGAGTTCGTCGGGCGTCGGCGGCACCTCGCGGTCCCAGGCATGGCCGAAGACCCGATCCGTGTCGGCCGGGATGCGCGCCTCGTCGTAGGGGCCGGACGGGCGGCCGTCGCGCGAGCGGACGACGAGGATCGGCAGCGGCGGCAGGCCGCGCGCCTCGCACCAGAGGAGAAGCGGCATCAGGATCCAGGACAGGCCGATCGGCGCCCCGAGCCCGAGCGCCCCCGCGAAGGTCCCGTAGGTCACGCGCTCGCACCGCGCGGCCCGGCCGGCGAGGTCGGCGAAGACCGCCGGCGCGACCGCGAACCTGTGGCCGCTCACGCGCCCACGAAGGCCCGGTACGCCGCCTCGTCCATCAGGTCGTCGAGCTCGGCCGGATCGGACAGGGCGAGCGTGAAGAACCAGCCCTGCCCCGTGGGGTCGTCGTTCACGGCCTCCGGCGCGGCCAGGAGCGCGTCGTTGACGGAGGCGACCGCGCCGGAGACGGGCGCGAAGACCTCGTTGGCGGCCTTGACGCTCTCGACCACGGCCGCCGCCTCGCCCTGGCCGAGCGTCCGGCCCACGCGCGGCAGCTCGACATGGACGATGTCGCCGAGCTGCTCCTGGGCGTGCGGCGTGATGCCGACGACCGCCCTGTCGCCGTCGAGGCGGACGTATTGGTGCTCGCGCGTGTACCGGATCATGGCCGCGAGTAAGGGCGTCGCGGCCGCTCCCTGTCAACGCGCGGCGCCGGGCGCGCGCGACCTTGGAAATGCCGCACGGACCGGCTCAGGGAGGGCGCGCGGCCGGGGTCGCGCGTGGGAGACGACATGGAAGCCAGGGTTCATCGGCGGCAATGGATCGCGCTGGCGGGCGCGGCCGCGCTCGCGCCGGGTCTCGCCCGCGCCCAGGATGGCGCCGCCAACCAGTGGTTTCCGCTGACCGGCGACGACGGCCGACCGGTCCCGAACACGCGGGTCGCCGTCGAACTGCAGGAGGAGGTGGAGGACCTGCCGGGGCTGATCTGGGGCGGGCCGGCCACGGCCTCCGTCCGCCTCGTCGAGTTCTTCGACTTCAACTGCCCCTGGTGCCGGCAGGCCGACCGGACGGTCGCGTCCCTCGTGCGCGAGGATCGCGACCTGCGCATCGGGCTCGTGAACAACCCGATCCTGTCGCCGCATTCCGCCCAGGCCGCGAAGGTCGAGCTCGCCGTGCTGCGCAAGGGCGGCGCCCGGGCCGCCCGGGCACTGGGCCAGGCCCTCTACGCCGCCCCGGGCCGCATCGACGGCCCCCGCGCGCTCGACGCCGCCAAGGCCGCCGGCTTCGACCGGGCCGAGATCGAGCGCATCGCCGACGGGCCGGACGTGGCCGACACGCTCCGGCGCCAGATGCGCCTCGCCGCCTCGATCGGCCTCTCGGCCACGCCCTC
>JAEUAC010000090.1 GCA_019695455.1 Methylorubrum extorquens
TACCCGAATTGCGTCAAAGTCACTGGACTTGAGCGATTTCGACCGCGATGTCGAAAACGGGTGCAGAGCCGGCTCGATCGCTCGGCGCTTCCGCCGTCTCACCGCCCCAGCACCAGCGCCCACACGGGCAGCGTCGCGATCGCCGCGAGGTGTTGCAGCGTGATGGTCGCGGCCATGAGGCGGGCGTCGCCGCCCATGGCGCGGGCCATCACGTAGCTCGTCGTCGCGGTCGGCATCGCCATGGTGAGGATGGCGACGGCGGCCGGGCCGGCCTCGACGCCGAGGAGGCGCATGCCGCCGAGCGTGAGCAGCGGCACCAGGACCAGCTTCTGCGACGCGACGACGACCTGGGTCAGCGGCGCCTCGCGCAGCGCCGCCGGCGCGAGGCCGGCCCCGACCGTGAGGAGGCCGAGCGCCAGCGCCGCCTGCCCGAGCGATCGGCCGAGCGGCGCGATGCCGGCCGGCATGCCGCCCGCGGCCGCGAAGGCGAAGCCGATCACGCAGCCGAGGAGGAGCGGGTTCAGGGCGATCTGCCGGAGGAGGCGCAGCGGCTTCAGGGTGCCGCCCTCGCTCAGGACGAAGACGCAGGTGAGGATGGTCTGCACGCAGGGCACGATGAGGCCCGCCGTCACGCCCGAGAAGGCGAGGCCGGCCGGCCCGTAGAGCCCGGCCGCGATGGGGAAGGCCATGTAGTTGTTGAAGCGGATGCCGCCCTGCACGATGGACGTCATGGCGGCCCGGTCGTGCCGCAGGAGCCGCGCGATGCCGATGGCGGAGAGGGTCGCGATGCCGAGCACGGTCCAGATCACGGCCGCGAGCGCGCCGAGCGGCAGGCCCGCGAGGCTCACGGTCGAGATCGACCAGGCGAGCAGCGCCGGCAGGAGCACGAAGAAGATCAGCCGGTCGAGCCCTGCCCAGAAGGCCGGCTCCACGATCAGGCGCGCGCGCAGGCCGTAGCCCAGCGCGATGAGCGCGAAGGTCGGCAGGAAGGCGTCGATCCAGGCCGTCATGCGCAGCGCTTGGGCGGAATGGCCGCGAAGCTCAAGGGGCCGGCCGGGGACACTTCGTCCTGACAGGTCTGTCAGGATCTGGCACGATCGCTGCTAGGCTGCCCGGGACGGACGACGTCCGTCCGGGCCCGCCGAGAGGAACAGCCCCCATGTCCCTGCACCGCCGCACCCTCCTGTCGGGCGCCGCCGCGCTCGCCGGATCCGGTCTCGCCGCGCCCTGGACGGCGCGCGCGCAGTCCGGCGCGAAATCGACGCTGCGCTTCATCCCGTCCACGCCGCTGCCCTCGCTCGATCCGATCGTCGCGACGAGCTACGTCATCCGCAACCACGGCTACCTGATCTACGACACCCTGTTCGCGACGGACGCGAACTTCGGCATCAAGCCGCAGATGGTGTCGGACTGGCAGACGTCGCCGGACGAGCTGACATGGACGTTCCACCTCCGGGACGGGCTCACCTTCCACGACGGCGCGCCCGTGGAGGCGAAGGACTGCATCGCCTCCATCAACCGCTGGTCGAAGCGCGACACCTACGGCCAGACGCTCGCGACCTTCATCGAGGGCTTCTCGGCCGGCGACGCGCGCACCTTCTCCATCCGGCTGAAGCGGCCCTTCCCGTCCATGACGGCCGCGCTCGGCAAGCTGTCCTCCAACGTGCCCTTCATCATGCCGGAGCGCGTGGCCTCGGGCGATCCGTCGAAGCCGCTCACCGATCCGACGGGGTCCGGACCGTGGCGGTTCGAGGCCGGCCAATGGGTGCCGGGCCAGAACGCGATCTACACGCGCTTCGCCGGCTACAAGCCGCGCGAGGAGGCCCCGTCCTGGGCGGCGGGCGGCAAGGTCGCCAAGATCGACCGGATCGAATGGCTCGCCATCACGGAGCCCGCGGCGGCCGTCGGCGCCATGACGCGCGGCGAGGTCGACTGGTACGAGCAGCCGCCCATCGACCTCCTGCCGGTGCTCAAGCAGAAGGGCAACATCACCATCCAGAACGTGCCGCTGGGCCTCATCCTCCTCATGCGGTTCAACCAGCTGCAGCCGCCCTTCAACAACCCGGGGATCCGGCGCGCCGTCCTGATGGCCATGAAGCAGGACGACTACATGCAGGCGGTCGTCGGCGATCCCGAATACTACAAGGAGGCGAAGACCTTCTTCACGCCGGGGTCGCCCATGTCGACGGGGGCGGGCGGCGCGGCCGCCATGCAGGCCAATCTCGAGCGCGGCAAGGCCATGCTGAAGGAGGCCGGCTACAAGAACGAGAAGGTCGTGCTCCTGGCCCCGGCCGACCAGCCGATCGCCTACAACCAGTCGCTCGTGACCCAGGAGCTCCTGACCAAGCTCGGCATGAACGTCGACTTCGTCTCGACCGACTGGGGCTCGTTCATCGGCCGGCGCGGCAACCGCAACGCGCCCGACCAGGGCGGCTGGTCGGTGTTCCACACGCTCTGGTCCGGCGCGGACACGCTCAATCCCGCGCTCCATCCGCTCATCCGGGCGAACGGGGCCGCGGCCTGGTTCGGCTGGCCCGACGACCCGACGCTCGAGACGCTCCGCAACGAGTGGATCGCGACGGCGGATTTCGCCCGGCAGAAGGAGATCGCGGCCCGGATCGAGGAGCGGGCCTTCGAGGTCGTGCCCTACGCGCCGGCCGGCCTCGTGCAGCAGCCCATGGCCTACCAGTCGAACCTCAAGGGCATGGTCGTCTCGCCCGTCCAGTTCTTCTGGAACCTCGAGAAGGTCTGACGGACGGCCCCGGTCAGGCCCCGGTTCCGAGCTGGCGGTCGCGACCGGCGCCCCAGGCCGCGGCGAGGCAGGCGGCGCCGATGCCCGCCACGAGGGGAAGGGCGGCGCCGAAGCCGCCCGTCGACGAGCGGAGGAGCCCGAGGGCGAACGGGGCCGCGCCGGCCATCAGGTAGCCGACGCCCTGCGCCATGCCGGCGAGTCCGGCGGCCGAGGCCGGGTCCCGGGTGCGGCGGATGTAGAGCACCATCGTGAGCGAGAAGAGGCCGCCCTGGCCGAGCCCCTGCACGACGGCCCAGACGGGCGCGGCCGCGAGCGGCGCCGCGATCAGGCCGACGAGGCCGACCGTCGCGAGCGCCACGAGCGCCATCGAGACCGCCCGCTGGTCGCGCCCGATCGTCGCGAGCCACGGCGCGCAGAAGCTCGCCGGCGCCTGGGCCAGGATCGAGAGCGACGTGACCAGGCCGGCCGCGGCGGGATCGAGGCCCCGCTCGCGCAGGATGGGCGCGAGCCAGCCGAAGACGATGTAGGCGAGCGCCGATTGCGTGCCCGTGAACAGCGTCACCTGCCAGGCGAGCGGATCGCGCCAGGGCCCGCCGGCCGCGGGGGGGCGCGGTCCGGGCGCCGGCGCGGCCGGTCGCCTGAGCGGCACCGCCCACGCCCACATGCAGGCCGCGACGAGCACGGGCAGCGCCCAGGCCGCGGGCGCGAGCGAGAAGGACCCGGTCGCGGCCGCCAGAGGCGCCGTGAGGCCCGCCGCGAGCGCGGCCCCGACGCAGAGCGCGAGCGAATAGGAGCCGGTGACGAGCGCCACCCGGTCGGCGAAGTCGCGCTTCACGAGGCCCGTGATGGCGACGTTCATGGTCGCGACCGCGATCCCGCCGATCACGACACCGGCGAGCAGGACCGGAAAGCTCGCCACGCCCCGGAGCGCCGTCCCGAGCGCGAGCGCCGCCAGGCAGCCGAGCAGCAGCCGCTCGAAGCCGAACCGGAGGGCGAGGCCGGGCGCGGCCGGCGCGAAGAGGCCGAGGCAGAGCACGGGCGCCGTCGTGAGGAGGCTCGCGGCCGCGGGCGAGATCGCGAGCCCGGCGACCAGTTCGGGGAGCACGGGCGCGACGGACGCGAAGAGCGGCCGCAGGTTGAACGCCACGAGGACGATCGCGAGCCCGGCCGCGAGCCGCCCGGCCGGCCCTCCGCTCAATACAGGCGGCCCCCGAGCGGCACGTCGCGATCGGGCGCGATCAGCATCACCTCGCCGTCGGCATCCGGGACGCCGAGCGTCAGCACCTCGGATCGCATCGGTCCGATCTGCCGCGGCGGGAAGTTCACCACGCAGAGGACCAGGCGGCCGACGAGGTCCTCCAGCCGATGGTTGCGGGTGATCTGCGCCGACGACTTCTTGATCCCGATCGCCGGGCCGAGGTCGATCGCGAGGCGGAAGGCCGGCTTCCGCGCCTCCGGGAAGGGCTGCGCGTCCACGATCCGGCCGACCCGGACGTCGACCTTCAGGAAGTCGTCGAAGCCGATCGTGTCGGCCGGCGGGGCGCTCTCGGCCATCGGCTCAGATCGCGGCGGCGGGGTCGCGCGCCTCGGGATCCGTCGGCGCCGCTCGGGCCCGGTCCCGCATGCGGCGGCGGCCGTCGATCAGGGCCTGCCCGACGGCCCGGAGCGGCGCGGTGAGGCGGCGGACGTCGTCGGCCCGCTCCAGGATGCGCTCGCCCCGCGTCAGCTCCCGATCGAGCCGCGACAGCGTCTTCGCCTGGGTCGGGTCGGAATCCTCGAACCAGGTGTCCATGACGGCCGCGAGGCTGAGCACGCCGCCCTGGAGCTTGATGAAGCCGAGCGGCCCCTCGGTCGGCACGCCGGCCGCGGCCAGCATGTAGCGCATCGAGTTGAGCGCCGAGCGGTTCAGGGCGGAGAGCGACAGCGGGTCGGACCGGAGCGCGACGGAGATCCTCCGCAGCGCCTCCTTGTGCGGCGCCATGGCGTCGAGCCGCCGCATGAACACGTCGAACACCCGCTCGCGCGAGGGCTCGCCGGCGAGGTCGTCCGTCGTGCCCTCGATGACGATCTTGTCGATCATCCGCGTGTAGCCGTCGAGGATCGCGCCCTTCGAGGGGAAGAGGTCCCGCATCTCGGACAGCGTCAGGCCGGCCTCGGTCCCGATGTCGGCGAGTTCGATGTCCTGCCAGGGCTGTTCGGCCGCGAGCCGCATCAGCGCCTCCACGGCGCGCTGCCGCGGCGGCAGGGTCGGGGCCGTGGAGGCCGAGACGTCGATCGTCGTCTGGGATCCGCCGGTCGGGAAGGGGTCGGTCGTCATGCTGGGCACCTCTCCTTCCATCCTATCGGTTCGCGGGCCCGGGCGAAACGTCAGCCGGACAGCTCGCCCGCGCGTCTCTTGGCCGCCGCGACGGCCCGCTCCACGAGCGGTCCGAGCCCGTCCGGCGCCATCAGCACCTCGAGGGCGGCGGCCGTGGTCCCGCCCTTGGACGTGACGTTCTCCCGCAGCGTCCCGGCCGGCAGGTCGGACCGGCGCAGCAGCTCGCCCGCGCCGATCACCGTCTCGCGCGCGAGACGGTCGGCGAGCCCGGCCTCGAGCCCGGCCGCCCGGCCCGCCGCCGCCATCGCCTCGACCAGGTGGAACGCGTAGGCCGGGCCCGAGCCGGACAGGCCCGTGACGGCGTCGATCAGGGCTTCGTCCTCCACCCATTCGACGATGCCGACGGCCCGGAGCAGGGCGTCGGCGGTGGCGCGCTGCGCGGCCGTGACGGCCGGGCTCGCATAGGCGCCCGTCGCGCCGGCCCCGACGGAGGCCGGCAGGTTCGGCATGGCGCGCACGAAGGCCCGCGTGCCGGGCAGCGCGCGGGCGAGGTCCGCCACCGTCTTGCCGGCCAGGATGGAGACGACGAGCGTGTCGGGCCCGACGCGGCCCGCGAGGGCGGGCGCGGCCTCGGCGAGGCTCTGCGGCTTGATGCCGAGCACGAGCACGCGGGGCGGCGCGCCCGCGGGCGGGTCGATCGCGAAGCCGTGGCGGGCCGCCGCCGCCGTCAGGTCCGCCGAGGGGGCGAGGTCGAGGACGCCGATGCGCCCGGGCGCGAGGCCGCCGGCCAGCCAGCCGTCCAGCATGGCGCCGCCCATCTTGCCGGCCCCGCAGAGCAGGAGGCTGTCGGGGAGGGCGTCGGTCGGGATCGTCGTCATGTCCCCGCCCTCGCATCCGGGCGGCGCGGGATCAAGGGAGCAGCGCCGTCGGGACGCGGCTCCGCCGTCCTCTCGCGGACGACGGCGGCCCTCGCGTCGGCGAGGGTCGGAGGCGCGGGGGTCGGAGGAGGTGGCTACGCCGCCCGTTCAGCACTCGCCTTCGGTGACGAACAGGACGCCCTCGATCGCCTCGCGGGCGGTCTTGCCGGCCCAGAGCACGAACTGGAAGGCCTGATAGTACTTCTCGCAGGCGTCCACGGCCGCCTTGAGCAGGATCTCGCACTGGCCGTGCGTCGGCTCGGCGCCGCCTGCCAGGAGCAGCGCGTGCCGGAACATCACGACGTTCTCCGACGACCACAGGTCGAAATGGCCGACCCAGAGCTGCTCGTTGGCGTGGCTGATGAGCTGCAGGATCTCGCTGCGGCGGCGGTCCGGGACCTTGAGGTCGAACGCGCAGGCGACGTGAAGGGCCTCCACGTTCTCGATCCACGTATAGGCGACGTGGTACTCCGCCCACTTGCCGGAGACCGACACCGACATCTCGTCGATCTGCGCGCGGTCGAAGCTCCACTCCTTGATGGAGGCCAGCCGCTCGACCACGTCGAGCGGGTGCTCGGTACGGGAAGGGTCGTAGAGTGTCTCGGGCATGTCGATCCGAAAAGGGGTTGATACGAGACGCGTTGCCGCCGACCGGAGGCACGTCGTCGTGCCCGCCCCGAATCACCGTCGATCGACTATAAACCGGGCGAGTCGTCCCGTTCAAAGCACCTCGACACCGATCCACAGAGCCGTTCGGTCGCGGCTGCGGCCCGCGCCGTGGCCCTCCACTTGCAAGATCTGGTAGAACGCGGCGCGCAGCCTCGCGCAGAGGCCGAGCCGGACGACCCATGCCCCCCGACGAGACGCAGGTCGCAGACGAGATCCGGCCCCGGGCCGTCGCGGCCCGCCTGCTGCCGCTCGCGAAACTGCCCATCTTCATGGATCTCGCCGGCCGCCGCGTGCTGGTGGCGGGCGGCGGGCCGCCGGTCGTCTGGAAGGCGGAGCTGCTCGCGGCCGCCGGAGCCCGTCTCGCGATCCTGGCCGAGGCGCCCGACCCGGACCTCGTCGCGCTCGCCCAGGCCCGGCCGGACGCGATCGCGCTCGCGCGCCGCGCCTGGACGCCCGCCGACCTCGCCGGCGCGGCCCTCGCCGTCGCCGACCTCGACGACCTGGAGGAGGCCGCCCGGTTCGCGGCGGCGGCCCGCGCGGCGGGCGTGCCCGTGAACGTGGTCGACAAGCCCGCCTTCTGCGAGTTCCAGTTCGGCACGGTCGGGAACCGCTCGCCCGTCGTCGTCGGGATCATGACGGACGGAGCCGCCCCGATCCTGGGCCAGGCCATCCGGCGGCGCATCGAGGCGATCCTGCCGGCGACGCTCGCGGCCTCCGTCGCGGCCGCCAAGGGCTTCCGGGACCGGCTCAAGGCGCGCCTGCCCGGCCGGGCGGACCGGCGCAGCTTCTGGGAAGGGTTCGTCGACGCGGCCCTCGGCGGCGGCGCGGCCGCCCAGGACGCGGCCTCGCTGGACCGTCTCGCCGGCCGGGTCGCGGCGGGCATCGGCCGGACCGGCGGCATGGGCGAGGTCGCGATCGTCGGAGCCGGCCCGGGCGATCCGGAGCTCCTCACGCTGCGCGCCATGCGGGAGCTGCAGGCGGCGGACGTCATCGTCCACGACCGGCTGGTCACGCCCGCCGTCCTGGAACTCGGCCGGCGCGAGGCGCGCCGCATCCATGTCGGCAAGGAGGGCCACGGGGCCAGCTGCCGGCAGGAGGACATCTCGGCGCTTCTCGTCGACCTCGCGATGGGCGGCGAGCGGGTGGTGCGCCTCAAGGGCGGGGACCCCGCCATCTTCGGCCGGACGGGCGAGGAGGTGGCGGCCTGCCGCGCGGCGGGCGTGCCGGTGCGGATCGTGCCGGGCGTCACGACCGCGAGCGCCGCGGCGGCCAACCTCGGCTTCTCGCTGACGCATCGCGACCGGGCGAGCCGCGTCCAGTTCGTCACGGGCCACGACCGGCACGGCCGCCTGCCGGCCGATCTCGACATCGCCGCGCTCGCCGATCCCCGGGCGACGCTGATCGTCTACATGGGCCGCCGCACGGCGCCCGCGCTCGCCCGCGCGCTCGTCGCGGCCGGTCGCGACCCGGCGACGCCGGTCCTCGCGGTGGCCGACGTCGCGCGGCCGAGCCAGCGGGACGTCCGGCTGGACCTCGGGCGGCTCGCCGCCGCGGGCGTGCCGCTGCCGGAGGGCGTCCCGGTGCTCGTCCTGATCGGCGACGCCGTGCGAGACGCGGCGCCGGCCGCGGGCGCGGCGGACATCGCCCTGGCTCCGGCCTGACGCGCCGGCATTGGAGAGAGACCCGACATGGCCCACATCGTTCGCGGCGCCGACCTGCAGCCACGGCCCTGGCCGAACGGACTCGGCACGACGCGCGACGTGGCCGAGCAGGCGGGGCCGGAGGGTCGTCCGGACTGGCTCCTCTCGATCGCGGATCTCGAGCGCGACGCCCCCTTCTCGCATCTGCCCGGGCTCGACCGCGTCTTCACGCTGATCGAGGGCGACACGGTCGCGCTCGTCGTGGACGGCGCGCCGCCGATGGCGTGCCGGCTCCTCCTGCCGACGCATTTCCCGGGCGACCGCCCGACCACGAGCCGCCTGACGGGCGGCCCCGGCCGGGCGTTCAACGTCTTCGCGGACCGCGGGAGCCGCCGCGCCCGCGTCGCGGCGCTCAACCTCGCGGCGGGCGGGAGCGTGCCGACCGAGGGCGCGATCGCCGTCGTCCACGCCGTGTCGGGGACCCTCGCCATCGGCCCGGACCGGATCGCGCCGGGCGATACCTGGATCGGCGCGGCCGGCGCGACGGCGACGGCGGCCGACGGCCCCGCGACGCTGCTCCTCGCCGCCCTCGATCCGACCTGACCGGGCCTCCATCCCGGCCCGCAGGCCGCGTCTCGCAGCACGCGCGGCCGCCCTTCGTCTTCGAGGCTCCGCTTCGCTCCGCGCCTCAGGACGACGAGGTGGGTGTCGGGCACCCTGTCGGATCAAGCATGCGGGCCGCGGCTCACACCCGCACGAGGTGGTTGTCCCAGATCCAGCCGTCGAGCGCGGTGCCGCCGAGGCGGGCGAGGTCGGCGCGGCCGGCGTCGGCGATGCGGATGCCGGCATTGCCGGACGTGACGACGAAGGTGCCGTCCGGACCCGCGGGCGCCACGCCGCAGACGTCCGTCATGCGGCGGCGGCCCAGGAAGGCGCCGGTCTCGAGGTCCCACAGGACGACGGCGTTGCCGCGCGGGCTCGTCGCCGCGAGGCGCCGGCCCGTGCCGTCGAGGCGCACGGAGCCGACGTAGTTGCCGAGCGCCGCGAGGTCGTCCTCGGGCAGGTCCAGGAAGCGGGTCCGGCCGTCCGGGTCCAGGACGCCGACGAGCGGCGGCAGGGCGGCGGGGTCGCCCTCGAACTGGCAGCCGAAGACCGTGCGGCCGTCCGGCGCGACCGCGAGGTGGCGGATGGAGAGGCCGCGCAGGTCGGGGCCGAGTTCGGCCTTGAGCAGCGTCGCGCCCGTCCCGGGATCCACGATCGCGAGCGAGGGCTCCATGCT